>JAWLBU010000037.1:0-25459 GCA_041687555.1 Haloplasmataceae bacterium
AAATTTATAAAAAAATATTTTATAATACAGATTTTATTTAATCAAAATCAAAGACATATATTTATATAAAAATGAATATGTTGATTATTAATTAATATGCGTAAAAGTATATCAGCTACAAAATGACCTCCTTAACAAAAGGGAATCATACTAAATACTTGGCTTTCTTAACCTCAAACACACGTTGAGACGGTAGTATTGATGTGTGCGTCCAGCTAAGCTGGAAATGCTAGCAGGTGAAAGTCCTGTAGTGGTAAAGGTAGGGCAGTCACTTAGTCAGTAACCAGCGTATGAAGTAATTCATGGGTTGAAGCGTTACGGAAGGCTCTGAAAAGAGCAGACAAACTGACGGGTTGTAACATAAAGTGAATACTGCCGTACCGTTATTGACATTCCCAAAAGGGAATAACAGGGAGTCGAGCTGAGACATCAACAGCGAAGACAGCAGACGGTATGAAGAACCCTAAATGCAATGCCTAAGAACCCTGCGGTGTAGAGGTAGCGACACGTCGGGAAAGTATTTGTTGGAACTGGAGAGAGCCTACTTTGCATAGGAAACTGTAAAGAGGATGCATATAAGCGAAAGCGAAGTTGCAATCCGGCAAAGAGGCAGTCAGAAGTGCTCATAGTACCAAGGATTGTACAGACAACAAAACTGTATATAGGGAAGGGGCACAACTTTATTCAAGTCTGTAAAGGAGGTAGGTGCCGGTGATTACCAATAAAGCTATTAAAACCTTTAGAAAAGTACGAGATCTCCAAAACAGACTATACCTTGCAGCCAAAGCTGATCGAAAGAGAAAGTTTTATGCGTTGTATGACAAGATATACCGTAAGGACATCTTGGAAGAAGCATGGAAACGGGTAAAACAAAATGGTGGGGCAGGCGGTGTCGATAAAGTCAGCATTGAAGACGTGAAAGCGTACGGCGAAGAAAAGCTGCTTGACGAAATAGCGTAAGAATTGCGGACAGAGAAATATCGATGCAAGCCTGTCAGACGAATCTATATTCCAAAACCAGATGGGAGAAAAAGAGCATTAGGAATACCTACGATTAAGGACAGAATAGTACAGATGGCAGCAAAAATAGTGATCGAGCCGGTATAATGAAGCAGACTTTCAGGCTTGTTCGTATGGATTCCGTCCGAAAAGAAGTGCAAAACAGGCAATGTGCAATAGAAAACTGTTAAGATATACATTAATTAAATATAAATATTAAAACGCTGCAAATTAACACGCTAATTTATTGCAACTGTTTCTTAATTGGAATATAATAAAATAAAGGAGATGAACATGAATGCCGAAAATTAAGCCGATTTCCGATTTAAGAAATTATACAGAAGTACTTAACGAGGTTAATGAAGGGAGTCCCGTTTATTTAACTAGAAATGGTCGGGGTGAGTATGTTATTTTAAAGTTATCAGATTTAGAAAAGTTGGATGCAACAATAAAATTATTATCCAGGATAGAAGAAGGGGAAAAGTCAGCTAGAGATAAAGGTTGGCTTTCAGCTGACGATGTTGAAGCGTCATTGGGGGTATAAATTTGTTAAAGGTAGAATATTCTCCACAAGCGTTAGAAGATTTAGAAAAACTTCGTGAATATCTTTCATTAAATTGGGATGAAATTGTTTCAAAAAGAGTTTTGAAAAAAATCCTATATGATGTTAGAAGATTAGTACAATACCCTTTATTGGGTACTGATCTAGGAAAATTTATTGACTTACCAACTGATTATCGATTTTTATATTCGGAAAAAAACTACATCTTTTATCGTTTGGAAGTTGATACGGTTAGAATAGTACGTATACTTAACGAAAAACGAGATTATATGCAGCAATTATTTGGAATTAATAAAACAAATGACAATGATGAATAAAATTTGTCTATTTCTATATAATTATTAAATTTTATGTTGATTTGTAACTAATGAATGATATTCCATACATTATTTTTGGTATGCTTTTGATACTATTTTACTTGTTAGAAAAATAACTAATTTTAAATAAAGGTTAATTTTTACGGTAATTTAATTAAAAAAAATTAATATTTTCCCATAAACTTAGGTTTGCGGGAAATTTTTTTATATTAACAAAATTACTGTTTAGTATTTACATTTTTGATATAATTAGGTTAGACAATTGTTAACCATAAAAATTAGTATGTTATCAGGAGCATAAAAACATATACGAGGAGAACTATTATATATTGGTGAAAAAATATTGAAGATACCTGAATGAATTCTATTGACATTCATTCAGGTTTTGCATATAATATGAATGAACAAAAATGATATTCATTCATTGATTTCGGAGGTAACTAATGGAAGATAAAAAAGCAGAATTGTTTCGTTGCGGTAAAGTGCTCTTCAGCAGCAAAGGGTTTAAGGATACCAATGTATCGGATATCACCAAAATGGCAGGATTCGCTGTTGGAACATTTTATAACTACTATCCTTCAAAAGAGAAGCTTTTTATGGAGATTTACATTGAAGAGAACAAAGCACTGAAAAGGAAGCTGATGGCAGCAGTCAATCCTAATGACCAACCCCTGCAGCTTATTAGAAAGGTAATAATGCTCAACATGGAGGGCATGAAGTCAAATCCCATTTTGTCGCAGTGGTACAACAGGGATGTTTTTGAAAAGATCGAACGGCTTTTTCGAGAAGAAAACGGCATGGGAGAAATGGATTTTTTCTACAAGGACACCGTGAAGCTTATCCGGATGTGGCAGGCTGAAGGCAAAGTCAGAAAAGATATCGACAGCGAGCTTATCATGGCAATGTTTAATGCTATTATTAGCATTGATACACATAAGGAGGAGATCGGGCTGCAATATTTTCCGCAGCTGCAGGAATATCTTATCGAGTTTGTATTAAAGGGGCTGACCGAGGAGGCGCCCGCTAATTAAGAAGGAGTGAAAGTTATGAAAACAGTCATTATGTCCTATTCTCTTACAGGCAATAACGAGGCTTTGGCAAAGGGTATTGCCGAGGAACTTAAGGTAGAACACATCAGAATAACCGAGCCAAAGAAACGCACGTACGGCACGATAGCGGCGGATATTGTTTTCGGTAGGACCCCCCGGACAGAGCCCAAGCCGCAAATTATGTCAGCGTATGACCTGATTATTTTTATTGCGCCCGTATGGATGGGGCAGCCCGCATTCCCAATACGGTCGTATTTGAAACATCTAAAAAAACACCCGCAAAAATATGCATATGTCTCAATAAGTGGCGGTGCAATAAATAACAATCCTGGATTGCCGGGTACACTCAAAAGCAGAACGGGCGTCGAAGCGGTAACGGTTGTTGACCTGCACATAGCTGATCTTCTGCCGCACGAGCCAAAGCCTACTACTCAGTCTACCAGCACATACCGGCTAACTGCGCAGGATATTGAAAATCTGACCAAGCGCGCAGTTGGAATGCTTCGGGAGAAATTACCGAAAGAGGTGTGATTAAAAATGAAAGAAACAAAGAAAAGAAAAAGAAGATTCAAGGTGTTGATTATTCTGCTGTCGATTGTCTTTGTGATGGCATTGGTAGGAATAGGTGTGGTAATATGGGATGCTCCGGCGCGGGCAGAGTTGAAAAATATGATTATCGCCGAAGTGAATTTTGGAAACCTAGAAGACGGAGTATACACGGGAGAATACCACGGGACGAAAAACAATTTAAGAGACGTATCAGTTGAGGTAACGGTGAAATCAGGCGCTGTCACAAAAATTACAGTGACAAAGGGAGCATATGCCGGCGATAAAGGGAGTGATGAAATTGCGAAAGGAATTTCAATCGACGATTTATTTGGAAAGGTGATTGATTCCAAGTCGCTTAATGTAGATGCCATCAGCGGTGCGACTCTTACAACTAATGCGTATCTTAAAGCAATAGAAAATGCTTTGTTAAAGGCGCAAATAAATTAGCAGCCGCTGAACAAACCCAAAAATGGACTTTGGGTTTTTCCGACCCGCATGATGCTCCGGTAAAGGCAGACTTATACGGATAAAAGGCTGATTATAGCACCTATTTGCCGGAGAGTTGAGCGGGAGGTTCTGCAGGAATGCGGCTTTGTATATAGCATAAAGGAAATACGAGGTAAATATATGATGAACAATGAAAGAGCTGTTTCTCAGACCGCCATGTTAATTGCCTCTCTGCGGGCGTTGGCATGTTTTGAGGAAGATTCAGCTATTCGGGGTGGTGATACCCTCGCAGAGCTTTTTCTGCCAGAAGACAAAAGGCAACCACTCCATAACCCCGAGTTTCGCAGCCAGATTAAGAGAATGATTCCCGAAGGTCTGTATGAGTATGTCATCGCAAGGACAAAGTATTTTGATGAATTGTTCCAGCAATGTCTGAACGATGGGTTTACGCAAATCGTGCTGTTGGGTGCCGGATATGACAGCCGTGCCTACCGGTTTGCCGGCAAAAGC
The DNA here is from genome assembly GCA_041687555.1 of Haloplasmataceae bacterium. GTDB lineage: Bacteria > Bacillota_I > Bacilli_A > Haloplasmatales > Haloplasmataceae > JAWLBU01. The sequence goes on from JAWLBU010000037.1 coordinate 4,434, forward strand.
TGTGATGCTGCCATTTATGAGGTGGATGCGCCCGCAACACAGCAGGAAAAGCATCGGATTTTACTTGACGGTGACGTGACTATTCCCGCCAATATTAGGTATATTCCGGTTGATTTTGAGTATGACAACCTGTTTGAAAAGCTTGCTGAAGCGGGATATAATGGGGATGTACCAACGTTGTTTATATGCGAGGGAGTAACCTTTTATCTGAGCCCAAAGGCGGTGGTCGGAATGCTAGAAGCAATCAGCAGCCATGCTGCGTCTGGAAGCTTACTCGGTTTTGACTTCCAACATACGAATCATAAGCAAGGGCTTATCGATACACAAATAAAAGACGAGCATATCAAATTCGGTATCGATGCTGCGATATGCGCCAATTTTCTGAAAGGGTTCGGTTTTTCCTTGCGGGAAAAACTTGATTCACAGTGCATGGAAAGCCGTTATCTCACAGCATCCACTGGCTGCCGGTTTGGCAGCATCAAGCCGATTATGTACATAGCTATGGCAGAGCTTATACATGATACGAAGGCTCAGGTTTAATCTTTTCGCCAAGGGGCAGCCAGCTTCAAGCGTTATCTTTTTTGTTTGACGAAAAGTGGTTTAAAGGGTGAACGAGGCAGGCAAACCACCTATGTATTGGTTATGGAGCTGAATGAGCAAAAACTCAGACTGAGCTGAGGAACTTTTAAATATTTCTTTTGTTACTGTTAATAGATGGAACATGGAGTATATCATCCAACAGCTAAAAGTTAAAAGAAAACTCGTTTCTTTATTTAAGGAAAATAATATGACAGCGGAGGAATAAAAAAATGTCATATCCGGAAAAATTTAGAGAATCTTTACGTGAATTCCATATCCCAGTGGAATTGATTAGGCAGATTAACAATGGATATGAGGATCTTAACAGCAGCAGTAACAAAAAGGAAAAAACCGCATATTTCAAGCGTGCTACGGATATCTTAACAAAAAATATCGAACCGGATATTGTGCATCGTTTATATGAAAATAACGCATGCTGCAAGGGTGGAATCCGTGAAAAAGCCTCAAAAGAATTTGCTAAAAAGTATTCGACATTATCTGTTACCGAAAGAATTCCGCATATATCCGAAGTTTTGTATATGGGTGTTGCAAAACTTGAATCTGATGGGACATTTGTTGTTCATGCTGTAAATTATGTGGTTGGCGAAAAATTCTCATGTGCTTGTTCAAACTTCAACAAATCCGGCTTTCACGAGAAATCAAAAAACTACTGCTATTGCTGTGCTGGACACTTTCTTCATCACTATCAAATCATGCTAGGCGTAAATCTAAGAACAGTTGAGATTATATCTTCACCACTTGATAGCGATGGTAAAGCTCCATGTGTCATACGATTTGCAATTAAAAGATGACTCGTATTTAAGAATCTAAAATCATTTAGTTTTCTCAAATTGGTTGTTCCAATGATGAAAAAGATTGTAGGTTTGCATCATATTTAAAAACCCAGCGTCTTGCTGGGCTTTTTAATTACCACATCTGCACCAACATCACGCCGTAGGAGAAATTCATATCAAAGACCGCATTGATCGGAAACTCCACGGGAATGGTAATATTTGTCTGTAAGCGGTCGCATGTCGAATCTGTGGTTCTTTTAGTATTGAAATAATAGATATATTAATAAATTGTAGAATCAATAAAAGAATGACTTAAAAAAACATGCTTCTTTTATTATTAAATAAAAAGGGTTTTCGCCAAGAGAAAAACCTATATTATTTATATATAATTATGAAGTTTAACTAAAAAGTGTGGAGAAATATCCCTTCACTCCATTACTATTATACATCCAATAGTCTATAATAAAATAATTATCTATATAAAAAGTAGATAAAAACTAATAATATAAAAGTGGTAATCGATTACACATATTAACTCTTTGACTTTCAAATTTGGTTATAATAAGATAAAAATAGATGAGTGTACTTAGGAGTTGATTATATGAAACCTGTTTGGTGGAAAGAGGCGGTTATTTATCAAATCTATCCCCGAAGTTTTTATGATTCTAATAATGATGGGATCGGTGATATTCAAGGAATTATCAAAAAACTTGATTATCTAAAAGAACTAGGAATTACCGCAATCTGGGTTTGTCCATTTTATCAATCGCCAATGGATGATAATGGATATGATGTCAGTGATTTTTTTAATATTGCACCAGAATATGGTACATTAGAAGATGTAAAACAACTTATAGATGAATTACATGCTCGTGGTATGCGGTTAATTATTGATTTAGTTCTCAATCATACGAGTGATGAGCATCCTTGGTTTATTGAATCAAGATCATCTGTAGATAACTCTTATCGTGATTATTATATTTGGCAAAAAGCTAGACCGGATGGATCATTACCATCTAATTGGGAATCATTTTTTGGCGGATCGGTTTGGGAATATGATGAAGTAACCGATTCCTACTATATGCATATTTTTTCTAAGAAAATGCCTGATTTAAATTGGACTAATAAAAACATGCGATATGATATATATAAGATGATTAAATGGTGGCTTGATAAAGGTATTGATGGATTTAGGGTTGATGCGGTCGCTCATTTAGATCGGAATTTAGAATTCCCTAATCATCCGGTTCTTCCTGGTCGTGAGTTTTCTGCTTGTTATCATGAGTTTAGTAATCGTCCTAAAGTTCATGAATATATAAAAGAAATGAAAGAGAAAGCTTTTGCCGGATATGATGTTGTGACAATCGGTGAAGCCGGTGGAGCAACAATTGAGGATACATTAAAATATTGTGCGTATGATCGTAATGAATTTAATATGTTGATAACTTTTGATCATTGTTGGGTTGATGTGGATAATAATTCAACTCATGTCCCTGGTAAGTGGTCTTACAAGAAACTTGATTTAAGATTATTAAAGAAATCCTTTAAAAAATATCAAGAAAGTATGTACCAATTAGCATGGAACACCATTTATTGGTCTAATCATGATCAACCTCGAGTAATAAGTCATTATGGAAATGATACACCGCAATATCATAAATTAAGTGCCAAAATGCTAGCGACAACTCTTTATATGATGGGGGGCACTCCTATTGTTTATCAGGGTGAAGAGATTGGCATGACAAATGTTGCTTTTGAATCATTAACAGATTATCGTGATGTTGAGATTTATACACTTTATCGGGAAACAGTTGGAAAAGGACTTACATCCCATGAAGATATTATGGATCGGATTCACAAGCGTAGCCGTGATAATGCTCGAACTCCGATTCAATGGGATGATTCAATTTATGCCGGCTTTTCTACTGTAAAACCATGGATCAATGTGAATCCTAATTATCTAAGCATAAATGTTTTAGCTAATCTACAAGACGAACAATCTATTTATTATTATTATCAAAGATTGTTTAAAATAAGACAAAGTAGCAAGGCTTTGATTTATGGTAAATTTAAACTATTTTTAGAAGATGATGAAAATATCGTCCTTTATACACGGGAACTAGATAATGAATTTTACCTTGTCTTATGTAATTTCTTTGATAAAACAATTACAGTTAATATGCCAGAAGTATTAAATATCGTAGGGCTGGAGGTTGTATTAAGCAATTATGAAGGACAAGAGATTGATAGAGAAATGACCTTAAGGCCTTATGAAGCAATAGTTTATTATAAGAAAGGGCTTCAATCAGTTGAAAAGGAGTAAGTTAATATGGATGAGAGTCAAAAAAGATCCCCAAGTAAATTAACACAACTAATGAATGTTTTAAAAAAATATAATAAAGAAGTACCTTATAATTATACTGTACCCGATTTGTGGAATGTGTGGAATTATCAAGGTGAAGAAATGATTAAGACTACTTGGGGAGAATTAATTGTTAATCCTTATAATTTTTATTATGAAGTAATTCGGTCATATATTTTACCGCAAAGAAATGAGCAATTTGATTATGGAAAACCATTAAATCAATTAATCGAAACTAGCTATAGTGGCGGTGACTGGATTAAAGAAAGTGTTGTCTATTCGATGATGATTAGAACATCTACAGCTTGGGATCATGATCGTAGTGGATCTCTAGATGATTTAAATATGTATGGTTTAAAAGATACCGGTACATTCGTAAAAACTTTAGCTTTATTACCACTTTTGAAAAAAATGGGTGTCGATGTCGTATATATGTTGCCGATTTCGAAGTTCTCTTTAAAGGATAAAAAGGGTGACTTAGGTTCACCTTACGGAGTATCAAACTTTTATGAAATAGATCCTAATTTAAAAGACCCTATTACTAAAAATGATTTAACCATTGAAGATGAGTTTCAAGCTTTTGTAGAAGCATGCCATATCCTTGGAATGAAGGTTATGATTGATATCATACCAAGGACTAACGCCATTGAAAATGATTTAATCATGGAAAACCCTGACTGGTTTTATTGGATTAAGTGTGAAGAGTTTGATAATTATTATCCACCAATAGTACCTAATTTAGGGAAAACAGTAGCACCGATTCCAGAGTTACTGCCGGAAATTTATCAGTCGAAAGCAGTTTGGGAACATATTAATCGATTTTCATTTGACCCTAAAACTCTAAATCGAGAAAAATATGAATCCTTAGTCTCAGAGTATAAGAAAAATCCAAATGGTAGTTTTTCTGACCTCATTAAACAGGAATTTAACATTCAGATTGCTCCTGCATTCTCGGATCAAATTAATGATCCACAACCACCTTGGACTGATATTACCTTTTTTAGAATGTACGAAGACCATCCGGTATTGACCCAACAAGAACTAAATAAGCATTTAAAACCAGGAGAAGAAGTACCGCCTTATATTTTGTTTGATACAATCAAATGTAATTATTATCAAGGAAATAAACCTAATGTAAAGTTATGGGAGACCTTATCAGGTGTGATACCTTATTATCAAAAACATTTTGGGATTGATGGTGCAAGGATTGATATGGGTCATGCGCTTTCAAGTGATTTATTAGACTTGATTATTTCAAAAGCTCGAGAAATTGATCCTAATTTCTGTTTTATTGCTGAGGAACTTTCTACCTCAAATGCGGCACTGGCTAAGAAATTGGGGTATAACATGATTATAGGTGATGGTTTTTGGCATGAACCTCGGTATAAAGATTGTTTATATGATTTTATGTATCAAGCACCTAAACTAGCTTGCCCAATCTTCGCTTGTGGAGAGACTCATGATACTCCTCGTTTAGCCGCAAGAGAGGGTGGCGAAGTACTTGCGAAAATGATAACCATTTTAAATATGTTTGTCCCAAATGGTGTTCCTTTTATAAACTCTGCTCAGGAAGTTTATGAAAGACAACCTATGAATACCGGTCTGGATGCTAGAGATAATGAGTTATTCATGTTAGATCCGGAAGATCCTTATTATGGTAAACTAGCATTGTTTGATAAATATGCCTTTCATTATTTAAATAAAAATCGCTGGGATATTCCTAATAATTTGGAGAAAGTTTCTGCAATCCGAAAAGAGTATTTACAGGCTATCACAAATCCGGATAATTTTATTCCTCTATGTTTTGAAACAAAAGATAAAGATTGTATTGGATTTGGTTTTAAAGGAGATAATGGAATCTTATTGGTATTTGCTAATATAAATCCGTTTGCCTCATGTCAAAAGATTGCGTTGTTAAGTAAATACATTCAAAATAAAATACTATCGATATTGTATTCAAGTTATGATATTATGGATGGATATAAAATTAGTGAAGATAATAATATTTTATTGGATTTAGAACCGGGTGAGGTAAAAATCTTTAGAATTTTGTGATAAATAAAAAGAGGTAAGTTATGTTTACAATATTTCAAAATAAAGACACCTTTAAGAAAGCATTTATTGCTAAAATTGCAGAGCAATTTAATGTGGATTTACATGATTCCACACCATATCAGCAATATATGGCATTAGCTGCACTAATAAAAGAATTAGTAAATGAAAATTGGGAGATTACTGAAAAAATTGTTAAAGAAAAGCAATTAAAACAAGTGTATTATTTCTCTATGGAATTCTTAATGGGTAGATTACTTACTAACAATTTAATGAATCTTGGTGTATATAATGTCGTAAAAGAGGCTTTTGATGATTTAGAGATTAGTATAAATGAAGTTGAGGAAGCAGAAACAGATGCCGGGTTAGGTAATGGTGGTTTAGGACGTCTCGCCGCATGTTTCTTAGATTCAATGGCTTCACTTTCTTATCCCGGACACGGAAATAGTATTCGTTATCAAAAAGGGTTCTTTACGCAAAAATTTGTTAATGGTTATCAAGTAGAATTACCTGAAAATTGGTTAGAACAAGAATATGCCTGGGAAGTATGTAAAGAAGAAGAAGCCGTATCAGTTCCTTTCTATGGTGAAGTTAAAATAAAGGAAGTTGATGGGAAAATTATTCATGAATTAGTGAGTGCCCAATATGTGAAGGCTATCCCTTATGACATACCGATAGTCGGAGATAAAACAATAACTGTCAATAAATTAACCCTATGGAAAGCAGAACCTTCTGGTAATTACCCGGAAGGTGTCGATCCTATCAAATATGATGAAAGTGTAAGACAAATTTCCGAATCACTATATCCGGATGATTCAACGGATGAAGGAAAAGTTTTGCGATTAAAACAGCAATATTTCTTTGTATGTGCCGGATTGCATCGTATTATTAATGAACATAAAAAACTTTACGGAACATTGGATAATTTCCATGAGAAGGTAACATTACATATAAACGATACCCATCCTACATTATTAATTCCCGAACTATTAAGGATATTAATTGATGAGGAACATTATACTTTTGAGCAAGCATGGAATATTACGACAGAGACTTGTGCCTATACAAATCATACGATTTTAGCGGAAGCTTTGGAAAAATGGTCCATCCGTTATTTTGAACCATTATTACCAAGGATTTATCAAATTATCCAAGAAATTGATCAAAGATTTAAGAAGGTTCTTATTAATAAATATGGGAAGAATGATTCACGAGTAAAATCCTTATCAATTATTAATAACAACTTGATATATATGGCGCATTTATGTATAGTGGGTTGTTTTAGTGTAAATGGAGTAGCAGAACTGCATACTAAAATATTAAAAGAAGTGGAAATGAAGGATTTCAATGACTTGTTCCCAACTAAATTTAATAATATAACCAATGGTATTACCCACCGTCGTTGGGTTTATCATACCAATCCTCAGTTGACCGCCTTTTTAAATAAATATATTGGTGAAGGCTGGGAAAATGATATTAATCGCTTAAGTAAGTTAAATACATTCGTTAAAGATGAAAATGCCAAGAGGGAATTTTATTTAGTAAAACAAGCACGGAAACAAATCTTGGCAGATTATATCGAGAAAAAAGAAGGCATTAAACTTGATGTTAATTCAATATTTGATATTCAAGTTAAACGACTCCATGAATATAAACGCCAATTAATGAATGCTTTACACATTATGTATTTATACAACACGTTAAAAGAGAATAAAGAATTCTATGATTCATTTGTACCGCAAACATTTATTTTTGGAGCAAAAGCTGCCGGTAGCTACCATATGGCTAAAAAGATAATTAAATTAATAAATACAATTGCGGAAAAGGTTAACCAAGATGAGGCCGTAAACAAAAAAATAAAAGTGGTGTTTGTTGAAAATTATAATGTTTCATATGCTGAATTAATTATGAACGCAGCTAATTTATCCGAACAAATTTCAACAGCATCAAAAGAAGCATCCGGAACAGGCAATATGAAGTTTATGATGAATGGTGCTTTGACAATCGGAACGATGGATGGTGCCAATATTGAAATAGTTAAATTAGCCGGCAAAGAAAATGCCTTTATCTTTGGTCTATCAGCTGATGAGGTTAATTCATATTATAAAAATAAGGATTATAACCCAAGAGAAGTTTATGAATCAACTCCAATACTAAAAAGAGTATTAGATCAATTGATTAATGGATTCTTTGCTAATGTTGATAAAGATGAATTTAAAGATATTTATACAAATCTTTTAGAACGCGGTGACTATTTCTTTGTCTTAAAAGACTTTGAAGCCTATGTAAAAGCACAAAGAATAGCTAATCAGCTATATAAGAATCAAGATAAGTGGTTGGAAATGGCATTAATTAATATTGCTAATTCATCATTCTTTTCAAGTGATCGTTCAATTACCCAATATGCTGAAAACATCTGGAAAATTAAAAAACTCCATTCATAAAACAAATATAAAAGAGGCATTAGAGCCTCTTTTATATATTATTGTATTTATCACTTATAATTTTTTTAAGATTAGAAATCCGTACGGATTAATCACAAAATTAGCATCAAGTGTGATATTTTTATCGTTATATAAATCATAGAAATTACCATTTAGCTCATTATTAGTCAAAGTTAATGGTTTATTATGATTATTTATAATAACATACATAGTTTCTTCTTGTACTTGTTTTTTATATATTAGATGATTTGTATCATCGTTTGTTTCAATCCAATGAAGATCAACATCGTACATAAAAGAATATGTTTTTCTAAGACGGATAAGTTTTTGGATATGGTTAAACATATCTATGTCTTGATGTTTTTCATCCCAGATCATACACTTGCGGTTATCAGGATCATGACCACCCGCTAATCCGATTTCTCCTCCATAGTAAATACTTGGGGTTCCACCAAATGTCATTTGAAAAACATAGGCTAGTTTAGTCAATTGTTTATTACCTTGACAAATTGTTAATATCCGGGTAGTGTCATGGCTATCTAGTAGATTAAATAAATATTGACTAATATGTTTTGGATACATACATAATAGTTTATTTATTTGATATTTAAATTCTGTGGCTTTTATCGTCCTATGACCAAAGAAATTCCAAACTGGGAACATGAATTCATAGTTCATCACCGATTGCATTTGATCTGGTTGTAACCAAGGCATTGAATCATCCCAATTCTCTCCAACGATATAGAAATCAGGTTTTGTTTGATCACAAGTTTTTCTAAAAGCTCTCCAAAATTCGTGATCGACTTCATTTGATACATCTAACCGCCAAGCATCGATATCACATTCCTTTATCCAGAATTTGGCTACATCCAGTAAATATTCCTTTACTTCAGGATGCTCGGTATTCCATTTTGGCATAAACGGAGTAAAGGCAAAGGTATCGAAATTTAAGACATTATCGTCATCATTGAATTTGAATTGGCGAGGATCACCAACGAATACCGGAAATTTTCTAATATGAAAATAATCTTTATATTTTGATTTTTCGCCATTCTTTAACACATCTTGAAAGAATGGATGTGTAAATCCACAATGATTGAAAACGGCGTCTAACATAACTCTAATTCCTCGTTTGTGAGCTTCTTTAACAAGTGTTTTTACGATTTTCAAGTCTCCAAACTGTGGATCGATTTCAAAATAATTGGTTGTGTCATATTTATGGCTTGATGGTGAGGTAAAAATCGGTGTAAAATAAATCCCGTTTACACCTAAATTCTTTATGTAATCTAGTTTTTTAATTACGCCTTCCAAGTCTCCCCCAAAAAACATGTCATTTCGGACATTATTAATACTTCCCCATTCTAAAACATTACTAGGGTCATTAGATGAGTTTCCATTAGCAAATCTTTCCGGATAAATTTCATACCATACCGTTTCTTTCACCCAATTAGGGGCTTTAAAGATATCAATGGGGTTTATAAAAGGAAAATTAAAATAATTGAAGAGATCCCTGATTTTTTCATCGTCATCTGTGATATCAACTACTGTACGGCACCCATAAAGGAGCTTTTCTTCCCCTTTTTCTAATATGAAAACATATTTAGTCCGGCGATATTTTGGCTTAATCGAAATGAACCAAAAATCATAGAGATCAGTTGAATATTCTTTGATCATATTTAACTGCTCATTACTTTCATATTTCCAAACATAGTTATTATCTGTTTTGTCATTACTGGATTTTGGTCCCCAATTAAATGGATCACCATATATCAGCTTTACATTTGTAACATCATCTTTAGCCGTTCTGAAACGAATATGTAGAGTATCTCTGTCGTAAGCATAAGCGTATCGACTTTTTGCTTCATGGTATATAGCTGCGATATTTATTTTTGTCATCTCCCTATCCATCCTTTCTTGCTTTATTATAGGAAAATATATTATATCAGTCAATTAATTTTATATATGTAAAAGGATACATATTTTAAAAATAGCAATTTTCTATTATTTTGAGGAATAATTCATGTTATTATTAATCTAGTATAAAGAATATGAAATAAGTTTTTGTCGAGGTGGAATATGAAAACCATAATAAAACTCTTATATATTGCATTAGCCTTTTTTATTATATTGTTATCTCTAATTTTCATATGGAGTGCATCTTATTCTAATTATTATGTTAGGCAACTAGATTACGCCATATCAGAACAGAATTATGAATTTCTTCTAAAAAATTATGATTATTATTTAGAGGAACCAATTCATACGAAAATAAGTGATGAATATAAACTTCATTTATACGCGGTGATTTTATTAAATAGAAACCAAGAAGGTAAGGTAACTAAGGCTCCGGCATTTTCATTTTATATTACCGATGTAGATCAATCAATTATTCATTTTTCTGATTCCGATAAAGATGATAAAGCCAAAATGGTTGTATCCTGTGATGGATTTAAAAAAGAATATCCAATATTTTCTCATGAGTATAAAAATCTAAATTTATTAAATTTTGAATTGAATTTAGATGAGATTAAAGAAAAATGTATTGATGACATTACAATTGAGTTATTTGATCATGAGAATTATATGTTTTTTAACTTTACCACCAATCAACATAAAATTACTATAGAAACTATTGAAAATGATGGGATACAAGGGTATAGTACATCAGAATCGTTAAAGAAACTATTTCCAACTCATACCATTGTAACGCTAATTTCGGTATTATTGTTATATATAATTATCTTTATTTTAATCTGGATATTTTTTAATTATTTGATTAAAAAATGGCGAAAAAATAAATCACAAAGTTTATAGTAAAAAGTCAAAAATGGTGCTATAGTTTAGTGCCATTTTTTTTGAATTTTATAAAATAAGTTTCTGTCCTCCATTGGTTATGGTAATTGTTGTAAATTACATCTGCCTTCATTTTGCGTTCTGATGTTACGACTAAAATAAAAGTGTTATATATATAAAAAAACGCATATTTACGCTACTTTCTGGTTTTTTATCTGTTAGTATTTCCTAAAAATTATAGTGTTAAAAATTTAAAGGCGGATATAATATTTAATAGAAAATGTCAAATATAAATAAAAACAGTAAACGATTACACGTTGTAAACGTTTTACTCCTATGCTAAAGTATAATTACAGGAAATAAAAAAGGAGGAGAAAAAATGAAAAAGTTTTTTATAGTTGTTTTAGTTTTTACTTCAGTTGCTTTGTTAGCAGCTTGTGGTAAAGGAAAAAAGAAAGTTACTGCTAAATTTGCTGAAGACCTAGTATGGGTTGAAGAAAAAGGCGAATATAAGTTTGAAAAAGGTGCTAAGTTAACATTATGGACTGATAATGAACCTTATGCAGAAAAAGTTATCGATTTATGGGAAGCAAAATATCCTAATGTTCCATTAACATGGGAAAACGTAGGTTCAGTAGATGTTGCTGAAAAATTGAAATTAGATGGACCTGCAGGTTTAGGTGGAGATGTATTCTATATTCCACATAACAGTGTTGTTGACCTTCGTGAATCAGGATTATTATTTGAGTTCCACGAAAGAGATGCTCAATTAGTAAAAGATAGGATGTTAGAATCATCTTATACAGTTACACTTTATGAAGGTAAAATGTATGCAGCACCATCATCTGTTGAAAATATTGCTTTAGTATATAATAAACAAATATTAGGTGCTTTACCAGCATGTACTACTACTAATACTGCTGGACAAGATGCTGAAAGTTTATTAGAACAAATTGAAGGTGGCAACATTTACTTAGAAGATTTATTAGCATGTGTAGCAGAATCTGATAATAAATTACCTACCAATGTTCCATATTTTGCAGATCGTTTTGAAGATGCTGAAGCTGAAAATATTCATACATTGTTAGCATGGCAATTATATGATGCTTATCATAACTATCCATTCTTAACAAAACATGGATATCGCGTGTTTGGACCTACAAACAATGATCCAACTAAATTCAATATCACAGATGAAAGCGTTAAAAAATCAATCGTTGATTTCACCGGAACTTGGTATGGTAACAAAGATGGTTCAGAATTATTCCCAGGATTAGCTAAAATAGATGATATGGGATGGGACCAATCAGTAGCTAAATTCCAAAAAGGTCAAGTTGCATTAACAGTATCAGGACCATGGGCAATTGGTGATATTAAAAATACTTACTTCCCTAAATGGATTGAAGAAGGTAAAATGGGATTAACTGCTAATTCTAAAGTATCAGATTTGTTCGGTGTTACTGCACTTCCTAAATTTAATAATAATGTAAATCCAACTACTTTCTCAGGTGTTCAAGTAACTGGAATGAACATTTATACAAAATATCCTAACGCTACTATGAACTTAATGAGATTCTTAATAAGTGATGATGTAATGAAAGAAGTATTCCTAACATTAGGTAAAATTCCAGCTGTTGCTGATTCAGAAAAAATCCCTGGATTATCAAGTGATCCAATTAGTCAAGGATTCTTAGAACAATCTGAATTTTCACATGCAATGCCAGTTATCCAAGAAGGTAACTATATGTGGGATCCACTTCGTGATGTTTGGACTTACATATTTAATGAAAAAATGACAGTAGTAGATGCTCAAGCAAAATCTCTACAAGATTATAATAAGAAATTAGAGGATGCTGGAAGAGCTTAATTAATAAAGAATATAGTAATTACTTGGGACATACGATGTTAAGACATTAGTATGTCCTATGTATTATAAACATATAATGTTAGGAGCGATGGAGTAATATGGAGAACATTAAGAAAGAAAAAAAATGGTGGCAAAAAGTCATCGGTATGAAGATGACAACATCTGGTTTACTCTCAACATTCATAATGGGATTAGGGCAGTTTAAAAATAAACAAATAGCAAAAGGTTTTTTCTTTTTAAGTATCCAATTAATTTATATATTATTTGAAATACTAACTAGCTCATTAGTCGCAGAAGTCATCCCTAATCAACCAAAGGCTTGGGGATATGGTTTCTTTAGAAAAGGACTCTGGGGTATTTATACTCTAGGAGAATCAACTGGTGGTAAATTCAGAGATAATTCAACTATGTTAATTATCGAAGGTTTAATCGCTATTATGTTACTTATTATTTTAATATTCTTTTGGTTATTTAATATCAAAGATGCAAATAATACATATTTACAATATGCTGAAACTGGGGAAAGAGAATCATCAAAAGAATTTATGGATAGACTTTTTGAAAAGAGTTTTGCATATGTTATTATTGGTCCGGCATTAATACTATTAATGCTTATCTCGGTTATGCCAATATTATTTGGTGTTCTTATTGCCTTTACTAATTATGATGCATATCATTTAACTCCTGCTCATTTATTAGATTGGGTAGGTTTTGAAAATTTTAAAAAATTATTCACTTTTACAAGATGGAAAGACACTTTTTTAGGTGTTGCTACTTGGACTTTAGTCTGGGCAACATTATCAACTTTTACTACATTTTTCGGTGGCTTATTTTTAGCGATTATTGTAAATAATAAATATGTTGTTTTCAAAAGATTTTGGAGAACTGTTTTAATTATTCCTTGGGCAATTCCGGGAATGATAAGCTTACTTGTTTTCGCAAACTTATTTAATCAAACTTATGGTCCATTAAATCATATGTTAGGTAAAAGCATTCCATGGTTGAACGAACCAATGTATGCTAGGGGTACTTTATTAATTGTTAACTTCTGGTTAGGTGTTCCTTACTTTATGATGTTAATGTCAGGAATCTTAACGAGTTTTGATAGAACAATATATGAGGCTGCAAGAGTAGATGGCGGAAATAACAGACAAATTTTTTGGAAAATCACTTTCCCAATTTTATTATCACAAGTAATGCCATTATTAGTTATGTCTTTTGCTCATAATTTTAATAATTTCGGGACAGTATTTTTCTTAACTAACGGCGGTCCAAGAAACATAAATTATGAATACGCTGGTCATACTGATTTATTAATCTCTTGGATTTATAAAATGACTGTTGATTTTAAAATGTATAATATGGCTTCTGTTATGTCGTTTGTTATTTTCCTAATAATCGGAACAATTTCGACATTTAACTTTACAAGAACTAAAGCATTTAAGGAGGAAATATAATATGAGTTTTATTTCTAGAAAACCAAAAGAATCTAAGAAACAATATATTATTAGACTCCTTACAATTATTGGAATATATTTGATATTAATGTTTCTTGCGTTTATCGTTATCTATCCGGTTATTTGGATTATCGGTTCTTCCTTTAATTCAGGTACATCACTCGCTTCATCAAAAGCCATACCTAGAAACTTCACTTTTGATAACTATAAAAGGTTATTTGAAAAGACAAAATATTGGACATGGTATTTTAATACTTTTAAAATTGCCCTTGTTAATATGTGTGCCTCAGTATTTTTATCCGGTACGATGGGATTTGTATTTGCCAGATTAAAATTCGCTGGTAAAAAACTAGGTTTAATGAGTATTTTAATTCTCCAAATGTTTCCGACCTTTATGGGAATGATCGCGATTTATGTATTATTCTTAAACTTTGGTTTATTAGATCAACCTTTAGCTCTTGTATTGATTTATGCGGTTGGACAAATTCCATATAATACATGGTTAATAAAAGGGTATTTAACTAATGTACCATTGTCACTAGATGAAGCTGCTTATGTGGATGGTGCTACAAAATTTCAAACATTTACCAAGGTTATTTTACCGGTAATGTCTCCAATCCTAACGTTTGTTGCTGTTACGCAATTTATGGCTCCTTGGTTTGATTTTATTTTACCAAACTTTTTAATTAGTTCTGATGAGAATAGAACCTTGGCGGTTGGTTTATACCGTATGATTAACGGACAACAAAATAATAACTTCACCATGTTTGCTGCTGGTTCAGTATTAGTTGCTGCTCCCGTTACGATTTTATATATCTTCTTACAAAAATACTTGATTGAAGGTCTAACTGCTGGGGCAAATAAAGAGTAACAAAACGAAGAACCACACAAGTTGTGTGGTTTCTTTTATAATAAGGAGATAAACTATGAAGAAATTAACGATATTTGGGTTTATATTTGTCTTTTTTATCACATTGGTAGGATGTAACGCAAATAAAATAAAGCCGACAAGTAATCTATATAAAAATTTTTCAACTTGCTACAATATATTTCCTATCGCCTTTGCCGACTCAAATGATGATGGAAAAGGGGATTTACGAGGAATAATTAACCAGATGAATTATTTGGATGATTTAGGAATTGATTGTATTTGGCTTAATCCAATTCATCCATCTAACTCATATCATAAATATGATGTTATCGATTACTATAAAGTTGATTCTGACTTTGGGACAATTGATGATTTTAAAGATTTAGTAAAGGAAGCAAACAAAAAAGATATTTCAATAATTATCGATTTTGTGATAAATCATACTAGTTCCTCACACGAATGGTTTAAAAAAAGTAAGGCTGGGGATAAGAAATATCGAGATTGGTATCGCTGGCGAGATGAAGATGATGATAATTACAATACCTTAGAAGGTTGGGTTAAATCAGGTGATCAATATTATTTTGCATCATTTTGGGATCAAATGCCGGAACTTAACTATGAAAATAAAGCAGTAAGAAAAGAAATAAAGAAAATAGCAAAGTATTGGTTAGAGTTAGGGGTAGCAGGATTTAGAATTGATGCTGCAATCCATATTTATGACCCACGAGAATATCCTAAGGAGACTAATGTACTAGGTAAAGGGGTCGAATGGTTCAAGGAATTTAACTCATATATTAAGTCAGTAAAGAAGGATGCCATAATCATATCTGAGATATGGAGAGATACAAGTACAGTAGCAACTTTCCTACCAGGTATGGATACGACATTTAATTTTGATTTATCAGATAGTATTGTTAATGGTGTAAAAGAAAGGGATGCAACTAATATATCCCGTACGATTGAAAATTCCCGTACTAAATACGCTGAAGTCCGTTCTGATTATATCGATTCTATATTTCTAACGAATCACGATATGAATCGTATTATGAGTACATTAAATGGCAATGTTGAATTAGCTAAAATGGCTGCTAATATTTTATTTACATTACCTGGTGTTACCTGGATTTATTATGGAGAAGAACTTGGTATGCTAGGGGAAAAACCTGATGAAAATATACGTGAACCATTTTTATGGAATGATGAAGTAAATGAACTACCAAATACACGTTGGAAAACAATTACGGAAAATACTAATACACCTTCACTAAAGGTCCAAAAAGAAGATCCAAATTCAATGTTTAATACGTATAAGAACTTAATTAAATTAAAAAAAGATAATGTAATCTTGCAAAAAGGAGATTTTACTAAAGTTTCTTCAAAGTTCTTTTTAATGAGTTTTATGAGAGAATATAAGGGGCAAAAGATTTTTGTTGTGCATAACTTGAGCCGAATGGAAAAAGAAGTAGTGGTATCCGGTAATATCGAAAGTATATTATATACCTCTAACAATGATAATGCTTATCAAAATAATATCATAACCATGAAACCATCATCTACAATGATATTTAATATAACTGGGAATATTATTATTACTAACTGAGGCAATAATTAAAGGAGGAAAAGGAAATGAAAAGAACTATTAAAATAGTAATATTATCCTTAATCGTAATCATTATTTTATTCGTTATTTATAGGTGTACAATGAATAAAAGTTCTAAATGGATGAAAGATGCGGTTGTTTATGAAGTAAATGTACGTCAGTATACTGAAGAAGGAACATTTAATGCATTCAGTGAACACTTACCGAGATTAAAAGAAATGGGAGTAAATGTATTATGGTTTATGCCTATACATCCTATATCTAGTACTAAAAGAATTGGACCGTTAGGATCATATTATTCTATTAAAGATTATAAAGGTATTAATCATGAGTTTGGTACGAAAGAAGATTTTAAAAAACTTGTTGATAAAGCTCATGACATGGGATTTAAAGTAATTATGGATTGGGTTGCTAATCATACCGGTTGGGATCATCCGTGGATCACTAATCATCCGGATTGGTATGTTCGTGATTCTAAAGGAAATATTAAGTATCCTGAAACCTGGGAAGATGTTGCCCAACTAGATTATTCAAATGAAGAAATGCGTAAAGAAATGATAAAAGCAATGAAATATTGGGTTAAGGAATTCGATATAGATGGTTTTAGATGTGATTATGCCGGGGGCGTCCCTGTTGATTTTTGGGAAGAAGCTACAAAGAAAATAAATCCGACAAATAAATTATTTATGCTAGCAGAAGATAATGTTAAATATGAATTATTGGATAAAGCTTTTAGTGCCAATTATGGTTGGGACTTATATAATATTATGAATGATATCGCTACAGGAAGTAAAAATGCTCAAAGTATTATTTCATACCAGAAACGTGTAGATACTCTATATCCGGAAAACACTTATCCGCTGTTATTTACATCAAATCATGATGAAAATTCATGGAATGGAACAGAGTTTGAACGAATGGGTGAGGCTTATGAAAGTATGTCTCTGTTAACCTTTACTCTACCCGGTGTGCCTCTCATTTATTCTGGTCAGGAAGCAGGATTGGATAAGCGATTAAAGTTTTTTGAAAAAGATGAGATAGATTGGACTAACTTAAGTTATGAATCTCATTATAAACAACTGATCAGTTTAAGGAAAGATAATAAAGCTTTACATAGTGGCAAGTATGCTGGAGATATAACATTCTTTAGTACTAATAGTAAAATTCTAGCATTTATACGACAAAATGATGATAATACGGTAATTGTTGTGATGAATTTAAGTGATAGTAATATAGATGAAACAATTAATTTTGCAAAATACGCAGGTAATTATAAATCCTATTTCACAAATGAAACTGTCGAACTGAAAGCAAATCATACATTTAATCTAGACAAGTGGGAATATCATGTGTTTATAAAAAAATAAAGTAAAAAAAAGCGTGGTCATTGACCATGCTTTTGCTTATTTTTACAGGTTTTATTTTATTATATCAAATACAATAGGAGTGTGGTTTATCAAAATGTTATTATCATAAGTAATTGATTGCTTATTTACTAAATTCATATAAGTTCCATTAGGTATATTAAGCTCGATTTGATGTGATTCTTTTGAAACATTAAAGATACCATATCGGATTTTCTCTTCGTTTTCATATGTCATAACTATAAGATTTAGATGATCATAGTCTAAAATATTAAAGATACCTGTAGCCATAATTGGATCTTTCTTAATTGAAGCCATTGCCCTAATTAAATCATCACAATTATGTTCTTTATATGTTGACCAATCAACTTTATCTATATCAAATAAGCTAGGACGTTTAGTGTTATAGGCTTCTTGACCGCCATATATCATTGTAGCACCTTTGACAAAGAAAATAAAAGCGGTCAGGTTATGTAAGATATCATAATCTTTTACATGGTTGGCAATTCTTTCTTGATCATGATTTTCAAGATTACGAAGCTTTACATAATTAGCAGGATAAATAACTTCTTGATTGGCTATGGCATGGAGGTATTTTTTTAAGGATCCTCCCTTGATAAATTCTAAAAACTCGTCATGAATATCATAATCATAAAGAATATCAAAGGCCTGATAAACTTCACAGTCACTATGGGCATCGAATCCCATGTTGCGAATATATTTAATAAATGATTTATGAACACTTTCACTTAACCAAATAAAGTCTGGATTTATTTTAGCGATACGTTTCCGTGCTTCTAACCAAAAATCAAGAGGAATTAACGGAGCCACGTCGCACCTAAATCCATCGACACCCATTTTGGCATAAATTTCTAGGGTTTCAATTAAGTATTCCCATAAATCTTTACTAGATTTAAAATCTAAATCAATAATATCCCACCAATCTCCAACTCGGTTAGCGTTTTTTCCATTACGGTAAAAAAACCATTCGGGATGTTCCTGTAATAAAACAGAATCGTGAGAAGTATGATTAAATACGATATCAATCATTATTTTCATTCCCTTATTATGGGTAGAAAGAATTAGTTGCTTAAAATCATCTAGTGTTCCTAACTCCGGATTTATTGCCCGATAATCTTTAATGGAATAGTTACTACCTAACTCTCCCTTTCTATTCTTTAATCCTACAGGATGAATCGGTAATAAATAAATCATATCCACACCTAAACTTTTTATTCGGTCTAAGTCACTAATTAGTTCTTGAAATGTCCCAGATTGCGTATGATTTCGGGTATATATTTGATATATAAACATATTTCTTAATTTTACAGCAGTGTTTTTTGCCATTTTTAAACCTCCCTATTATCTTATATCTTAATAATATCATGAGTGTAAACTAATAGCAGCATATATTTCCATTGTAAACAGTTTCATATTTACCTATCTTTCAAGTTATATGATATAATAGTTAGTAGTATAGGGAAATAATATAGGGAGGAAAGTATTATGGCTAATATTAAGGATGTAGCTAAGAGAGCTAATGTTTCAGTGGCAACTGTTTCTCGGGTAATAAACAACAAAGGGTATGTTAATGAAGAAACTAGAATCCTTGTTGAAAATGCGATAAAAGACTTAAAGTACATACCAAACGAGTTTGCGCGTTCCTTGTATAAAAAAGTATCTAAGTCAATCGGTGTAATATTTCCTCATTTAAGCAACTCTTTTTATTATAACGTACTTGAAGGGATAGAATCTTTCGCATTTGAAATTGGTTACAAGGTTATAATATGTAACTCGCATGAGGATGAAATTCGCGAAGAGGAGTATTTAAACCAATTTATTAAGTATAATATTGACGGTATTATAATAGGTTCAAATAGTAATATAATCTCACGATATAAAGAATTAAATATCCCAATGGTTTCGATTGATCGAATAATCGATGAAGAAATACCTTCAGTGACAAGTGATAATGTAGCAGGCGGATATTTAGCGGGAAAAAAATTAATAGAACAAGGATGTAAACACATTGTACACTTTCGAGGACCAAGTATTTTACTAACGGTAAAGGATCGCTCAAGTGGTTTTAATCGTTGCCTAGAAGAGCATGGTTTAAGCTGTAATCAGGTTGATTTGGCTTTTATTAATCCGGAGAAGGAATTAATTGCGGATTATTTACAATCTCATGAAGAAACAGATGGAATCTTTTGTGATAGTGATATTATCGGAGCAATCGTATTATCAGAATTGCATCGTTTAGGAAGAAGGGTACCTGAGCAAGTACAGGTTATTGGTTATGATAATTTATTATTGTCCGAGTTAGTAATCCCAAAACTAACTACTATTTCACAAAGAATGGTAGAAATGGGAGAGGAAGCTATGTTATCCCTTCATTCATTAATCCAAAATGAGGAGTTAACAAATATTCATAAATTAATTCCTATTGAATTAATAGAAAGAGAATCAACAAAAAAATAAGTTGATAATAAAATTTAGTTTTCTCAAATTGGTTGTTCCAATGATGAAAAAGATTGTAGGTTTGCATCATATTAGATTTGTAGAAATAAAACCCAGCGTTACGCTGGGCTTTTATTTTGCACCGACATCAAACTCCATACAAAAAGTAATATTAGTTTGTAAGCAGTTGCATGTCAAGAAAGTAGAAATAAGGACTAAAAAACTTTATATAAAAGAGCTCTCTAATATTGAGTTAATCTCACTTAGGAAATTTTATTTGTTGGAACATAGTGTAGAGGAGCTTATTAAATTCTCTTGATTTATTCATATTATTGTAAATTAATTTATGTAAGTAAGATAAATAACAGATTGTATTTAGTCGTTAA
>JAWLBU010000038.1:0-25144 GCA_041687555.1 Haloplasmataceae bacterium
AAAAGAAATAATATTTCCAAATACGACTAAATTCATAATTAAAATAATTTAATTATATAATAACTATTTACAAAATAATATAAAAATGTTATATTATATATGAATATTTGTGATATATCATGACCTTCTAATAATGCTTTTTAAAGTGATATGGATAAATTGAAATGAAAAAAGGGTGAATTTTTAGAAATATCAAGGTATTTCTAAATTCATATAAGATAAATTTCCATAATTAGGAGGGTCTGTAATGAAGAAATTTTTACCTTTTATTAGCATGATACTGGTAGCCTTTCTCTTTACCAGTATTAAGGCTAAGGCGCTTGATGTGATTGATGATGGCGGAGGAGGTGGGTCTGACGGCTATAGTTATGTGGGAACTTATCCAACCTATTGCACAAGCAGTTGGTGGTGGGCCGAATGTTATCAAAATAAAGTATATGTTAAAGAAGGATACACTTATAAAATAACAAATATCCATGATGATTATTCACCAGGAGATATTAAAGAATATACAATGATTTCTAGTAATTATACGATCTCAGCAAAAATTAATGTGGAAATAGAAAAGGATTTTAAAGTATTAAAAGGCAAAATAGGGTTTGAAATCGGATGGGAATCATCAAAGGGAGTAGCTACGAAATATAATGTGCCATCTTCTCTGCAAAGTCCTGAATACAGAATAGCTTTTGTTACTTTAGACACTTATCAAACATATAAAACAATAAGATATTATAAAGAAAATCGCTATGAGGACAGCTATTCCCATTATGATGATACATATTATACGGACATATATAAAAAGGATGAGGAATGGGTGACTTGGCATGTGAAAGATAAATACAATCAACACCTATTCTATTACGGAGCATAAAATATTAATAAAATTATAACCATGTAGTTAAACTACATGGTTATAATTAATAAATCATTGAGGAGGAGTTATGAAAAAATTAATTATAACACTAATCATG
This sequence comes from Haloplasmataceae bacterium, assembly GCA_041687555.1. Lineage (GTDB taxonomy): Bacteria > Bacillota_I > Bacilli_A > Haloplasmatales > Haloplasmataceae > JAWLBU01. Next base: position 972 of record JAWLBU010000038.1, read on the forward strand.
ATAATAATAACAGGTATGATGGTTGGATGTAATTATAAGAAAAATTATGAAAAATTATCTGTTCAATATCAGGAGGGTGTGGTTCGAAATTCAAAAATCTTTAATAATGATGACAAGGATTTTATATCATTTAAAGTCTTAATTAATGACGCAATTAAAGAGTTAAACGTTAAAAAACTGAAAACAAGCGGGAATGTAGATATATTGGAAACAACATACACAAAAGTCAGCGAAACTGATGATAATTATATATATATTATTAACTTATATTTACAGTATTATGACAATATCATTTATGATGACTGGAAAATAGAATTAACTATCAATGGTAATTATATTACACTTAACCTAAATAATATCACAGTCGATAACAAAAATCAGTTTGACGATACTACCGGTATATTTAAAATAGATACCTATATCCAAGGTAAGAATTTTTACACTAAAACTGATTTTTGCATGGCAAATAATGAATTCAGTTTTAAAAATACATCCAATAATGAAGTTCAAATAAAAAGCATTAAATCATCCATTGCGCAAAATATTGAAAAGATAATGATAAACAGCACATATGTAGAAGGTGTTTATGTTGTTTATCCTCATGAAACAGTGGATATTAAAATCGACTTTCGTATTCCGCTCGATTATCATTTTACCCAATATTATATTGTTGACTATCAAATTAATGACAGTGAATATACTAATTATACGCCGAATTTCTATACATCCTGTAGTATAAAGGAATAACCTATAAATGAGGGATGGTTATGAAAAGTAAAATACGATTCTTTTTGGTAATATTTATAATCTCAATAATCTTCATTTTTATCGTGAAGTATTTAAATAATCATTATTATAATAAAGGCTTTGAATTAGATTACCCTTATCCCGAATCATTTCCTTTTACTTATGACAGCTATTCCATAAAAAGAGGGGATATTGACTTAACATACGAAGAAAAAATACAGATAAATACTTTTAAGACGTGTAAATATACTGTTAGCAGTATTACTAATATTGACTTTTATAAAATCTATGCGCTAAATGAAAGTCTTGCAGATGGTATAAACACCAACTGCTACGGTCCAATAATAAGTGTTACGGATCTTGAAAACGGCACATATCAGATCGTCCAAGACGATTATTCGCTTTTTTTTGTCGAACTACTAATTCCTATTAAATATGAGATATATATAAATGAAAATACAGAAATAATATCATACTTTGATTTTTATGAATTTGCTTCGAAAATTGAGTATATTGATGTCAAATATACCGTTATAAATGATAATAATTATCTACCCGTCGGCGTAGTAATTTATAATAAGGATAATATTTTAAAGAAGAATGCTATCATTAACTTACATATCAAATTATCAACAAGAAAAGATGTCATAAAAATACCCAGGGATTTTTTATACAAAAATAATCTGAACCAATATTATGTGTATGGTGAAAATGATATTTTCTACGTCACTAAAGGAATAGAAAGTAAGGGATATGTAGAAATAAAAGAAGGATTAAAGGAAAATGAAAGGATTTATAAAAAAGAATAGGTGATTTTTCAATGATTCATATCAATAACCTATGCAAATCATACGGTGATAAGGTTATTTTCGCCAATTTTAATTTATCCATTGCATCGGGTGAGTTTGTATCCATTGTCGGTGAATCCGGTTGCGGGAAAAGCACACTGTTTAATATCATCGGCTGCTTGGACTCTTTTGATAAAGGTGATTATTTCTTTAATAACGAGAATATCAAAAAATACAATAATAAACAGCTGCTTAATTTTCGAAAGCATAATATCGGATTTATTTTTCAAAATTTTCACCTAATTGAAACAATAACGGCATATCAAAATATCGAAATGCCTTTATTATACACAAACTTAAAAAAATCTGAAAGAGAAAATATCATATATGATGTTTTAAAAAAGTTAAATATTGTTGATTTAAAAGATAAATTAGTCCAGGATCTATCCGGAGGGGAAAAGCAAAGAATAGCGATAGCCAGAGCGATAGTTATGAAACCCAAAGTAATCGTCGCGGATGAACCAACGGGTAATTTGGATAATATTAACACGTATAAGGTATACCAGTTATTAAGGGAATTAAACAATACCGGCATGACAATTATTATCGCAACACACAATTCATCTTTAGCCGATAAAACTGATCGTATTATAAAAATAGAAAAGTTATGGGGTTAAATATGAGAATTATTAAAAATAATTTTATATCCGCTTCGTTAAATTTTTTTTCTAATTTTAAAGCTAATTTTTTTGTTTTAATCGGTGTTTTATTACCTCTTGTCACTTTATCATGTTCAATCATTTTTTTAGAATCCTATACAAATAATAACTATAAAATACTGAATGATTTTAAAGATAATGAACTACTTGTCAGTAGTCAGCATTCGCATTTTGCATATAGGGATTATATATATAATAATGACAAAAATAGGAAGGATTTTACAATTATACCTTTTATTTACGATGATGAGGTTTCCAGCCTTTTGCTGAATGGAAATTATCACAAATCCTTACCTACGAAGGTAATCGCATCTAGCTTAGATATGGAGTATTCGGGTGTGCCCATTTTAAATGAAACATATCCCACCATTGATAAAATAGATATAATACACGGAAGATACTGGACTAAGGAAGAAGAAATTAAGAAGGAAAAGGTAATTATAATAAACAAAACTTCGGCAATGCTCTACTTCGGTAAGACGGACTGTACCGGATATGAATTATATGTCGGAAGATTCAACTCAATTCAATCCGCCGATAGATATAAAATAATCGGTGTTGTTTCCGATGATATGAATATAATTCAACAAATTAGAACCTACAATCAAAGTAAAACAAAAGATACCGATTTAATCCCGACGATTAATATATACATGCCAATTTCAACCTATTTTAACAATTTCACAGATTATTACAATATTAATACTTTTATCATCAGTAGAAACGGACATTTAGATAATAATACTCCCGGTTATCTTAAAGGTTATCTAAAAACCACATATAACGGGGACTTTGAGGTATATAGTAAATCATTATTAATCAATAAAATTAACAATTCCAATGAAAAATTATTATTTTATCTGCAAATCCCTCTTTATTTAGTAATTACTTTAACCTATTTAGGAGTCACCAATTCCACGATAAGTATGATCAACTCGAGAAAAGTTGAAATCGGGATAAGAAAAAGTTATGGTGCAAGTAAATTGGATATTATTTTATTATTTTTAATGGAAATTTTATCTTTACTATTTGTAGCCGCCACAATAGCAATTATGTTATCTTATATCATCGTGGGAATTGGATTAACTTTCTTGAATATAAAAATAACTGTGTCGATATTTACGATCTTAAAAATTTATTTTATCGCCATATCACCGGGGATTATTTTTACGATCGTTCCAATAATCCTCATCAGCAAAAAAGATGTCGTATATCTATTTAAAAATTAAACATTTGAGATATGCTACATATATTATAATTGAGGTGATGTGAATGGCAGTTGTCGCACATAATACAAAAGAATTAGACCTATTAGCCAGATTAATGAGAGCCGAAGCCGAGGGAGACGGACAATTAGGAATGTTACTAGTCGGAAATGTTGGTGTAAACCGCGTAAGAGCAAACTGTCTCGATTTTGTTAATATCCGTTCTATTCAAAGTATGGTTTTTCAATCCCCGGGAGGCTTTGAAGCTACACAAAGGTCCTATTTTTATCAACCGGCGCGTGAAATCGACAGACGTTTAGCTAGAAGAGTTATTAATGGGGAGAGATTCGTTCCCGCTACAAGGGCATTATGGTTTTACAATCCTTTTGGTCAACCATGTTTAGCACAATGGTTTGGCCAATGGAATAGCGGCAGATTTAAAAGCCACTGTTTTTATGCCCCTCTAGAATCAGCGAACTGCGGAATTTAATGGTTTGTAAAATTAACTGTAAGATTTGACAATAGTTGAATTGTTACAGTTTTTTTATTGACATTAGCATTTGTTAAATATAAGATATTTATAGGTATATTTATTTTTTTAAGCGGGGGCAAGGGGATGAATATCTTAATTACTTTAAATTCAAATTATCTTAAACCACTAAAGGTGATGCTTAAATCATTATTTATCAATAATCCTAACGAGCAGTTTTCCATCTATTTAATGCATTCCACGATAAAGGATGAAGAAATTGAAGATTTAAAGACATTTATCAATAACCATCACAGTAGTCTCTATGTCATTTTCATCGATGATCATTATTTTGCGCAGGCACCGGTATTACTGCATTACACTAAGGAAATGTACTATCGCTTACTCGCTTTTAAGTTTTTACCGAATGATTTGGACCGTATTTTATATTTGGATCCTGATATTTTAATCATTAATCCAATCCGTGAGCTATATAACACTGACATTGATGATTATTTATATGCCGCGGCATACCATGGTAAAATTGCTATTAAAAAGATAAATCAGATTAGACTTAATCCTTATAAAATAGTAGCTTATTATAATTCAGGCGTATTATTAATGAATTTAAAGCTACAAAGATCACAAATAAACGAACAGGAAATCTATCATTTTGTTGAAAATTATCACGCAAAACTGATCTTACCGGATCAGGATATCCTAAATGCATTGTATTCTAAAAAAATCAAAGGCATTGATGAAAAATTATATAATTTTGACGCCAGATTTTATGGACAGTACAAATTATTAAGCAATGGTAAATGCAATCTTGATTTTATCATGAAAAACACCGTTGTTTTACATTTCTGCGGCAAAAGAAAACCGTGGAAAAAACGTTACTTCGGAAAATTTCATGTCCTTTATAAACATTATGAAAGACTGGCACAAATTTAAAGGGAGCAAATATTGCCCCCTTTTATTTATATCTTGTTTTATTTAATACAAACGCCAGGTTGTTGGCCGCAACCATACCGCTTTGCAATGCTCCCTGCATCCAAGCATGGAACGGGGAGATATGTTCTCCGGCAAAAAAAACCTTATTATTATACTCCGGTAGGTATGATATATACGAAAATAATTGTGTCTGACCGGGAGCATACCATGAAAAAGCTCCCAAGGCATAATCCACCCTACCCCAATTTATCGTTTTATGATCGATAATAACCTTATCCAGATAGTTTACGGGAAGTCCATGGACTAATTGTAACTGTCGTTTAATTATTTCAAGGCGATCATTATCATTCATATTTCCGATTCTATCAGCATCTAAACCAATATTATACGTCGCTATTAACACTCCGGAAGAATCAGTTGCATCATTCGATGGGTAATAAATTGAGGTAATCGCCATATCGGTCAATGAACTACCGCCAATTATTCTTTGCTGATTAACCGTTCTTTCCCAAAACCTCTCATTACAAAATGATATCGTTTTTTGGGCAGGCTCATAGTTAACCTGTCTTATTGCCTGCATTTTCTTTGTAGAAAAGTAAGGTGAAATATCAATTACCCGAAGTTCTGAAAAAGGAATAGCACAAATAATATAATCATAATCGGTAAAATGGTCCGTGTTCTTAAATCTGTATTTTAAAGTTATTTTATGATTAAAATTATTATAATAAATGCCCTTAACTCGATAGCCAATTCTAAATGTGACACTTTCTTTTAGTTCCTGATAAAAAGCAAGAGGAAGGTTTATAGTACCATTTTCAATACGATATAAATAAGAAGAATATGCAGGATACATTTCTCTCAATAGTTCTAAGTAACTATTATATAACAGCCCTCTATCAATACCCAAAGTACTGTTTATGAGGTTCATCCCCCCCTCGCTTAGTCCCAACATGCGACAGGCCTGATAAAAATTAAGGGAATCAAAAAACTTCAGCTTTTCCGGATAATTTTCCTGTATTGTTAGTATACTATCCCTTTCATGACGATTTAAATTTACTAAGACATAATTAAAAACATATTCGATTAGTTTAGATAATGGTGTTTTCCTCTCCCAATCATATAAATCGTAATGTGGATATATGTATTTCATAATTTCGGCTTCTTTGTTTAATCCCTTTATTCTAACCTTATCAACATATAATATGTTATTTTCCGTTTCCGTAATAAAGGGAAAGGCGTTAAGCTTAAATAAATTGATATAATGCCAGGTTGTTTCATGCGACACAGGAATCCTCATGGCGCCTAATTCACCGTAATGATTTTGTGTAAAATAATAGGTAAGGACACGTCCGCCTATTCTGTTTGCATTACCCTCAAAAACAGTAATATCACAACCCAGTTTCCGTAATTCATATGCTGATGAAAGGCCTGCCAGACCCGCGCCGATAATACCGACTTTTATGTGTTTGTACTTATTGGCTTCGGCAATCGTCGTAATATCCGGCGGAGGTGAAGTCGCATGAATGATACTCGGTAAATCTTCCTCCCTGCCTAAATTCTTTAATGCTTGTTGTAATAAAGCATGCCGATAATCATCACTGGGATTTCTTGATATAGCAAACTCCATACAAAACACTCCCATTCACATTACTTAATTGTATGATTATTTTTAGGCAAATAGAAGTTTGAATGACAGAAAATGTAATGTTTTGTCTTACATGGTTATAATAAGTAATGTACATCATTTTGGAGTGATAAGATGAGTTTAACGCAATTGTTTAACAAGTATAGTCAAAACAAAAAAAAGAAAAGAAAAATAGTAATACAAGAATATTATGGCGAGGCAAAATCGCTCAAAAAATCATTGAGTGAGAATATTAAGCTACTCAAACAATTATTAGGTGAACCGGCTGATTTAATTATCAGGGAATTCGAATTAGGTGAAAAAGCTGAAGGTAAGCTTGCCTTAATATTTATTGACGGATTAACAAACGGTACATATATCCATGACTTTATTCTTAAAGGATTAATGATCGAAATTAGTCATTCGGATGTATATAAAAATATTAATAATAATAGTAATTTACTTAATATTTTAAAGAAATACTCAATACCTATTAGTGATATTAAAGAAGTAAGTGACTATAAACTGTTATGTGAAAAATTGCTTAGTGGCGACAGTATTTTACTTTATGATGGTTCTGAGATGGGATTAATATTAGAAACCAAAGGATGGCAGGATCGTGGTGTAACGGAACCTAGTTCTGAAACAGTTATACGTGGAGCAAGGGACAGTTTTAATGAAACACTTAGGACAAACACCGCTTTGGTAAGAAGAAGAATCATCGATGTAAATCTTCGGGTCATCAGCAGAAATATCGGTACCGTCACAAAAACAGCTGTGGAAATCATGTATATTGAAGGGATTGCCAATGAAAAAATAGTACAGGATGTCGTTGAAAGAATTGAAAAAATAAATATTGACGGAGTTCTGGAAAGCGGATATCTTGAGGAATTATTAATAGACGAACATTATTCCCTATTTCCTACCATGTATTCAACCGAACGGCCTGATACTGTGGCCGGCAATCTTTTGGAAGGAAGAATTGCCATATTAACTGATGGAACTCCATTTGTCTTACTCGTACCGGTAGTCTTTGTTCAGTTCTTTCAATCTGTCGAAGATTATTACCAACGTTCTATCTTTGCTTCTTTTCTTAGAATTATCCGCTATATTTCTTTTTTCCTTGCGCTTCTAACTCCGTCAATTTATATCGCCGTTACCACATTCCATCTGGAAATGATACCCACACCTTTAATTATTAATATTTCTGCTCAGCGTGAGAATGTTCCTTTTCCGGCGATAATTGAAGTTATCATTATGGAACTAACCTTTGAAGTATTAAGAGAAGCAGGCGTTAGAATGCCCAGAGCGATTGGTTCGGCAATATCCATCGTCGGAGCTTTAGTAATCGGTGAGGCGGCGGTAAATGCCGGGATAGTATCAAACTTCATGGTAATCATCGTTTCGGTAACCGCAATTAGCTCTTTAATCACACCTGAATATAATTTTTCCAATCCGATTCGCTTATTACGATTTGCTTTTATCATATTAGGAGCGACCTTCGGTTTATTTGGAATATCAGTAGGATTAATGTTTTTAGCCGTGCATTTATGCGGCTTACGTTCCTTCGGAGTACCTTATATGTACCCTTTTGCGCCATTTAACTGGCAAGGTTTAAAGGATGCTTTCATCAGAGCTCCTTTGAACTCACAATTTAAAAGACCTAAAATAATAACGGAGGAAGACATTATAAGACAAAACGATGAACAAAATTCGATTAAAAATGATGTGGAACAAAAAAACTGATAAGGGGTTATAATAATGAAGAAATGGCATATACTATTGATCATTTGGAGTATAACTATTTTAACCGGTTGTTGGAGCAAGAAAGAAATAAATGAGACGGTTCTGATTAATTCGATGGCTATAGATAAAGGGGGGAGAGGTTATATTTTATCCATCCAATCAATTGTCCCTAGAAATGCAGGAAAGGAAAATCTGGTTTTATCCGCGCCTTCAGACTACTTTGAAGCTGACAGCGAAAATATATGCGATGCCTTCAGAAGATTAACCTATATTTTACCACGGTTTCCGATCCTGGCCCATGTGGCGAATATCATTATCAGTGAAGAAGTAGCCAAAGAAGGAATCACGAAAGCAATCGACTGTTTAATGAGAGATGATGAAATAAGACCGACAGTATCATTATTTATTGCCAAGGAAGGAAATGCAAAGGATTTTTTGAAAATAACAACAATATTAGAAAGCAATTCATCCGCTAAAATTGCAAAGCTCATTAAGAATGCCGAAACTAATTATTCGGCAATACACTCTGTAAAGCTATATAGTTTTGTTAATTCACTTACAAGTGAAGAATCGGAAGCATACCTGCCCGGATTAAAAATAGAAGGAAATGTCGAGATTGGAAAGGATATCGAAAATGTAAATCAAACTGAACCTATCACAAAAATTTTTTTAGTTCCATACGCCGTCTTTAAAAATGATAAACTTGTCGGCTGGTTGGATGAATACACAAGTAAGGGAGTAAATTTACTATTAAATGAAATACAATCGACTATGGTCTCTGTTGAATGCGATGAAAATAAATATATCGCTCTAGATGTGGAAAAACCAAAATCGAAAATAAAGGTAAAGATTAAAAACAATATCCCCAAAATAAAAATTGAGTCAACGGTTAAAGGGATGTTTTGTCAAATTGACTGTAAGTATAACCTCCATAAATCCGATGATTTGCATAAAATTGAAAAACAATTTGCCGAAGTAATAAAAAAACAAATAGAGGATTCCATAAAAAAGCTTCAGGAATTAGATTGTGATATCGTCGGATTTGGTAGCATTGTTCACCGACAAAATCCCAAGTATTGGAAAAAAAACAGTAAGGATTGGGATAACATCTTTCCAACAATTGAAGTTGATGTAAAGGTCAAAGTTATCGCAACTCAGACCGGTTCGACCATTAATCCGTTAGAACCGGATATCAAATAAAAGCGGGTGATAAATTGGATAAAACAAAAATTACACCATTCCAGCTTTATTCGATAATGGTACTTTTTATTTTAGGCACATCTTCGGTAATGTTTTTAGGTAGGAACGCCAAACAGGATGCCTGGATAGCTGTCGTCATCGGTAGTATAGTAGGAATGATATTATACCTTTTGATCCATGGGCTTTTATTTAAATCTTATCCTGATTTACCATTTACAAAAATATTTGAAAAAATACTTGGTAAAGTTATGGGGAAAATTCTTAGTTTTTTATATGTGTTGTATTTATTATTCCTTTCTTCATTAGTCTTAAGATATATTTACGAGATGCTAGTCATGTATGTCTTAGCAGGCACACCCAAAATAGTTCTGATCTTTTTTGTGGCTTCCCTGGTTATTTATGCAGTTTTAAAAGGTTTTGAAACAATGTCCAGAACAGCTGAATTATATTTTTTCTCTGTTATTTTAGCTTATATTACTTTTATCATTTTAATCCTATTATCCGATATAATTGAACTTAAGTATCTGTTTCCCATTTTAGAAGATGGTTTTAAACCTGTAATAAAAGAAGCAGTCCCCTTGTTCCTAGGCTATCCTTTCGGTGAACTTTGTTCATTTCTCTATATATATCCGTTAGTAAATAAGAAAAAAATGGTCATTAAAGTAGGTTTACTCGCCATTCTTAGTACATCATTTATTCTCATCCTCTTAACAGTATTAAGTATAACAACAATCGGCATTTATTGGTCGCAAAATTCTCCTTTTCCCATCCTAAAAATGATCCGTTTAATTAATGTGGGTGATATCCTACAACGCTTTGACTCATTAGCAGTACTCATTTTTTTAACCGGAAGCATTTTCAAATTAGGAATTTTTTGTTATGCGACAAATTCCAGTCTTCAGGATATCTTTAATACGAAAAAATATACGATATTCCTAGTACCTACGGGAATTCTTGTCATAACCGGTTCATATTTAATCGCCAATAACTATACAACATATATCCATTTATTAACTAAACATTTACCATTTTTATTTAACCTTCCTTTTGAAATAGTAATACCGATAATATTAATTTTAATAAACTTTGTAAAAAAGCTTATCTACAAGATAAAAAATTCCTGAGTTAAAATTAACTGAGGAATTTTTATTTGAAAATAAATTATTGATTAATTAATGCATTTATAGTAACATCAAGTTATGACTTAAACATATTGGAGAGGTAAACATGAAGGAGTTACTAAAATACATATTCAAACTAGACATTAACGCATTATTTCTTAAATCTACGGAAAATACGATAATTAAATTCTTCAGATACATTTTCGTAGGGGGATTGGCTTTTATTGTTGATTCAAGTATACTATTTGTATTAGAATATAATGGACTGCATTACTTACTGGCAACCGCTATTGCTTTTACGATAGGACTTTTTGTCAATTTTATCCTCGCCAAAAAATTAGTCTTTACTGAAAAAGCAACGGTCAATAAGTTTCAAGGTGAGTTTTTCATATATGGACTTGTCGGACTAATAGGACTATTAATAACAGAAGGCCTCATGTATCTACTCACCGGATTACAGGGTGTATATTTTATGATATCTAAGGTCATTGTTGCCATAATTGTTTTAATATGGAACTTCATGGCCAGAAAAATATTGTTGTATCGAAATAAATAGAAAAGTAGGGATGTAAAATGAAAAATGTTGTTATTATTGGAGCGGGACCGGCGGGCTTAACAGCTGCCTATGAGTTGTTAAAAAATTCTCGTGATTTCAATGTAATAGTTTTGGAAGAATCAAATGCGATTGGCGGCATATCACAAACCGTAAAATATAATGGTAATCGCATGGATATTGGCGGACACCGATTCTTTTCCAAAAATGAGGATGTCACAAAATGGTGGAATGAATTAATGCCGTTACAAGGCAGTCCTGCCTATGATGATAAAATACTAAACAACGCAAAACCATTAGCTGTTAATGGACCTGATCCGGAAAAAACCGATAGGGTAATGCTAATCCGTAATCGCGTATCAAGAATCTATTATGCCCATAAATTTTTTGATTACCCCGTTTCCTTAAAAATGAAAACCTTAAAAAATATCGGACTCATTAAAACACTAAAAGTAGGTTGCAGTTATCTGAAAACAACGATCCACAAACGTCAAGAAGATTCACTAGAAAATTTCTATATTAATCGCTTTGGCAAAGAATTATATTCGATGTTCTTTGAGAAATATACGGAGAAGCTTTGGGGGAGACACCCGCGTATGATTTCAGCCGACTGGGGAGCACAAAGAGTTAAGGGATTATCGATTACCGCTGTCATTAAGGATATGTTTTCAAAAATACTTCCTAATAAAAGCAAAAATCGGAAGGTCGAAACTTCCTTAATCGAACAATATTATTATCCCAAATATGGTCCCGGTCAGTTATGGGAAACAGTCGCAACCGAGATTGAAAATAAAGGCGGAACGATTCTTAAGAATAGTAAGGCCGTAAAAATAAACATAGTTAATAGTAATATTGAAAGTGTTGATTATGAGAATAATCAACAAATTACTAACATAAAAACCGACATCGTTATCTCATCAATGCCACTTAAGGACCTTATTTACGCAATGGGTGAAAATGTACCTCAGGATATACTGACTATAGCCAAGGGACTACCTTACCGTGACTTTGTCACGATTGGTTTATTAGTAAGCAAATTAAATTTAAAGAATCAAACGAAAATTAAAACATTGGGCGATATTATTCCTGATTGTTGGATATATGTTCAGGACGAAGGAGTAAAGCTTGGTAGAATCCAAATTTTTAATAACTGGTCACCTTACATGGTGAATGATGTGGAAAAAACCGTCTGGTTAGGTCTGGAATACTTTTGCGATGAAGGTGATGCATTTTGGAATATGGAAGAAAAAGAATGTGTGGAGTTAGCAGTTAGTGAATTGATTAAAATAGGGATATTAAGCAACAAAGATGAAGTACTGGATGCTACAAGAATTAAAATCAAAAAAGCTTATCCCGCTTACTTTGATACTTACAAGGATATTGATAAATTGATCAACTACTTAAATACTGTGGACAATTTGTATTGCGTGGGAAGGAATGGTCAGCATCGCTATAATAATATGGATCATTCGATGGTGACGGCTTTTGAGACAGTTCAAAACATCCTAAGCGGCAAAAAAGCAAAGGAAAATATCTGGAATGTCAATACCGAACAGGAATATCATGAAGAAAAAACTAAATAATCTATTAACATATCAGTTAGCCGCAAAGATTTGGTCAATTTCCATTTCCCTAGTTGCAATATTTTCCATATTCCTCTTATTCTACTACATTTTTTATCCTTCACGCGGTGAATTTCATTCGGATTCAACCGATACGATAATGTGGGCACAAGCAGCAATTGATGCTAAAGGATTATTCAACCGTGACTTTACTTATGCCGCAACCTTACCATTTGGCGGACATCTCATTATGATACCTTTTGTGTTATTATTTGGTGTTTCCATGAAAGCTCACATATTAGGTATGTTTACTTTTGCGGTTTTGTTCATCATTGCCGTGGTAGCCTTTTGTAGGTCGATGAAATGGTCCGTACCGCAAACGGCTTTAATGATTATCAATTTATTATTAATTCTAAGCTTAAGTCCAAAACTGAGGGAGATATTTTGGGGACATATTATCTATTATAGTCTCGGTATTTTCTTCTTACTTATCGGCATGTCACTTATTTTTCATACGATAAATGCCTTTGATAAGTCAGTAGTCAACGCTAAACTTATCATTCTGATTACATTAAGCTCATTATGGTTTATTCTTACCTCAACAAACGGATTACAATCACTGATTATCTTTGCCTTACCTGCAGCAGGCGGTGTTTTCTTAGAAAGATATTTTAATACAAAAAAGAAGTTGCTCGATAACGATAACCTATTATATTTTCTTTTCATATTTATCATTTTATTATCAATCGGAATGGGTCTTCTTTTAGGTAAATTCTTAATAGGTGAAAATGTGGGAGGGTATGCCAATGCTTATTCAACCTTTTCCGCACCTAATAAATGGGTGGAAAACTTCCAAAGATTTTTGACACATTGGATATCATTACTCGGTGTTGATATTAAAGGCGGGGAATCTTTTACCTCAAAAGCAAGTATTAAAAGCCTAATCCTCATCATTTTTTCCTTATTTTTAGTAGTAATTCCGTTTATTATCACTAAAATGTATCATAAGTTTAACGAGACTTATATAAGAATCTTGATTTTTACCCATTGGATAATGACGATCTTAATAATGATAGGTTATGTCTTTGGCAATCTTTCTGCGGCTAATTGGCGTTTAAGTCCGCTGGTAGCTTCTTCGACGATCTTATCCGTAGTATTTATCAAATATTTAATTTCCCATATTGAGTATAAAAGATTTGGTGTTTTGCTTTTAATATTTTATTTACTAATATCCGGTTTTGCCGCGAAAAATATTATTAATATCCACAAAGAAAAAAAGCAAAACGAACAGTTATATTCAGTTGCGCAATTTTTAGAAGACAATGATTTAAGTTATGGTTTTGCCACATTCTGGAATGCCAATGCGCTGACTGTCATTTCAGATTCAAAAGTAAAAGTCAGAAGCATTGTGATAAATTCCACTGATATCAGTCCTTACTACTATCAGAGTCAAAAAAATTGGTATACCAACCAACCAAAACAAAATGATTACTTTTTACTCCTGACTCAATATGAATATACCAATATCGCAAAAAACAAAACACTTATGGATAAAGCGATTAATAAATTAGAACATGAAACATATATTATTTTAGTATTTGATGAATATATAATAGAAAACCTATCGAAATGATAGGTTTTAATTAAATCCAAAAAACCATCCTATTCTTCTAGGATGGTTTTTTATCTAATATCTCCAACATTTTATGACGATCATCCATGGTAAAATGATTTATTACCTCGATTGGATAATATAATTTATAATCTGTTTTTGCGCCTACTTTAATAATTCCCTTAACTACATGGGATAATTCGGTAATTTCCACTAATTGATCATTAACAAGTAATAAAATCGGATCATTATTTGAACTTTCATCACTGTAGTATTTATATGCTTCTTTCACAATTGTATCACGATGTAAATAATACTCGGGATTTATCTCGTATTGTATAAAAAGATTTTTTAGCTTATTATATTTGTCATTTAATATTTCACTTGTTTCACAAGAGATATATTTGAATAGATTACGGTTAAAAAACCTTTTGCATAAATCGGCCAATATCAAATCATTTTCTTTTTCCCATTCTTTTATTAAATATAACATCAATGGTTCATCTAATTCTAAATAAGTTGAGACATCAAGTCCGTTATTAATGAATGCCTTTATTATCGAAATATCACTCTTAAAATCATAATTTTCCGTTATTAGCTCTTTTACCCGCTTAAAAATATTAACCAAGATGATTTCATAACTGATACCGACCGGATGATAATATACCTGCCAATACATGTGATATCTGCTCATTAAGTAGTCCTCTATTGCATGTAATGATGTATATTTAAAAGCAATGGTATTATTGACCACCAAAAAACTGCGGATAATCCTGTCTAGGTCAATTTCACCATAAGTGACTCCGGTATTATAAGCATCCCTTTGTAAATAATCCAAACGGTCCGCATCCAATTGACTGCTAATGATACTATTCATAATATAATGATGGCATTTATCTTTATCACAGTTATCTTTAAAACACTGTTTCCTGATTACAGCCGCGACTTTTTTCGAAAAACCTTTCTTATATTTTTCAAGTACCTTATGGACTTCGGTATTACTGTCTAAAATAATCTTAATTGAATAAGATTCATGCATCGTGTCAAAAACCATTTCAAAAGCATGGGAATAAGGGCCATGGCCGATATCATGAAGTAAAGCGGCCGACAATGCGATAAGTCTTTCTTCTTTTGTTAGAGCGGTGCGAATCTCATCCACTTCATAGATAATCCTTCTTGCAACTTCATAGACACCTAAAGAATGGGAAAAGCGTGAATGTTCGGCCGTATGATATACCACAAATACACCACCTAACTGATGTATTCTTCTAAGTCTTTGAAATTCTTTTGTCTGAATTAAATCCCATATTAACTCATCATCAACCTTAACATAACCATATATTGGGTCACGAAAAACTTTTGTTTCATTCACAATATCATCATTCCTCTTATATTTCTCAATCTATTTTACCAAAAAAAATCAATAATAGATATAATTAATTCTTTTTTCTATTTTTTTAAGCAACATTTTAGGTAATTTATCATATATTTTAATAATGAGGTGATTACTTTTTACCTATAAAATGTTAATAAAGAGGGGGACCATATGAGTTCTTTTACAACTCCTACATATCCATCAATGGATTCAATACCGTCTTTTCCACAAACTAGTTTTCAAACTCAACAATTTCCGCAATTTCCTGGTTTTCAACAACCACAAACCGGTTACCTTCCGCCTGTAGCACCTATTGGCTATGTTGGAAATCTACCGCCGCAAACTCAAGCAGGATTCATACCTTTTGAACAATCATATATTGAGAATATCCTAAGATTAAACCGAGGAAAAATAGCGACTATATATATGAATTTTGAAAATTCTCAATGGGGCAGCAAAATATTCAAGGGTGTAATCGAAGCAGCCGGAAAAGATCACATTATTATAAGCGATCCGGCTACGGGAATGCGTTACTTACTATTAACCATTTACTTAAATTATATTACTTTTGATGAAGAAATTAACTATGAGTATCCATTCAATAATATTCCAATAAGCGGCACACAATTGCGGAAAAAAGAAAATAAGGAACAAAACAAATAAAGTAGGCTATGTGCCTACTTTTAAATTTGCCAATTTATCGGTTCCAAATTATTGTCTGTAAGTATCTTGTTAGTCTGGGAAAAATGCCTGCAGCCAAAAAAACCGCGATGGGCTGATAAAGGTGACGGGTGTACGGTGCTTAAGATTTTATGTATCTTATTATTAATCAATGCTGCTTTTGCTTTTGCGTCATTACCCCATAATAGAAAGACGACCGGTCTTTCTTTTTTATTTAGAACTGTGATGATATAATCCGTAAATTTCTCCCAACCGATATTGCGGTGGGAGCCGGGTAGACTGTCTCTAACTGTCAGTACCGTATTAAGCAATAATACTCCCTGCTTAGCCCAAGAAGTTAAATTACCATGACTTGGATATTTTATATTACAATCATTAACTATTTCTAAATAAATATTGTGAAGCGACTTGGGTATATTTTCGCCGACCGGTACGGAAAAACATAAACCGTGCGCTTGATTTACCTGGTGATACGGATCCTGTCCCAATATCACTACCTTAACATCCTCATAGCTTGTGATTTTTAATGCCTCAAAGATATTCTCATAATGCGGATATACATTATATGTTTGATATTCCTGCTCGATAAAAGCCATTAACTGTTCAAAATAGGGTTTATGAAATTCATCATTCAATAAATTATCCCAATCATTACCAATAACAATCTTATTTTTCATTTATTAATTGCTCCAATGAACTTTGATCTTTATTTTTATGGGTTATTGACTTAAAAACCTGTCCTTTATCCAAATAAATTCTCAGTAAAGAAACCACATATCCCACAAATAAACCGGTGGCTATACCTATAGGTATGAGCCAAAACAGGGAAAACACAATTGCATAACCAAAATAAAAAATAAGTGCCAATATCTGTCCGACATTATGCCCGATACTTCCGGCAACGCTCACACCCGCATTACTTACCGAATTGTTTGTTCGTTTCAATAAAAAATACATAATAAAAAAACTTAATAAACTTCCGGAAAGTCCAATCGTAAACATTTGAAAATTACCTAAGATAAAACTGGTTAAAACAGATTTTAACATAATTAATAATAATGACTCGCGAAAGCTGAGATAATATAAACTAGTCAAAATGACGATATTAGCTAAACCAATTCTAACTCCCTGTGCGGAAGCAAATGATGATATAAAATTATCTATTATACCCAAAACAACACTTAAGGCTACTAAAAGAGCTATAAATACTAATTTCTCTGTTTTTTGTCTATTGCCCATAGCTCTCATCCTTTCTACTTTTTTTACCTTTTATATTATAGCATATTTAATTTAAAATTCATATTTGTTATAATATAAATAAAATTCTAATTATTAGGAGGAAATGCATGAACAACTGTCTATTTTGTAAAATAATTGATAGAAGTATACCAAGTGTTACCATATATGAAGACGATACAGTCCTTGCCTTTCTAGATATTTCACAGACAACAAAGGGACATACGTTAGTAGTACCTAAGAAACATTATGAAAATATATATGATATTGACGAAGATACCATAGCCGATTTATATCGTAAAGTACCAAGAATTGCCAAAGCAATTACCGAAGCATTCCATGCAAACGGTGTCAATATCGCAAACAATAATGGTGAAGCTTCCGGTCAAACTATTTTCCATTATCATGTGCACATTATACCGCGATATAATGAGGATGATGGATTCAGAACCATTTACACGAATAATATGGATAAGTATTCTAAAGAAGACTTGGAAAACATTGCCGTTAGAATACGGGAAAAATTATAATAAAAATTGGTGTGGTTAAAAATAACTCACACCAATTTTTTTCTGTTATTCCATGACAATAAGCTTATAATTAAATTGTTTCTCCAGTAACCTATATGAAATGACTGAAAGAATTAGTCCGATTACAATATAAACTAGATAAATTAGCACAGGAGACCCAAGCCCGCTTAATACATAGCGATAGATGACAAAAAGTAAGGAAGCATAAATTATCCCGATTCCCATCATAATTATGACATTCATATTTTGCTTAATTGCTTTTTGTGGATTATCCCATTTTAACATCGGCCTGGTTAAGTCCACA
This sequence comes from Haloplasmataceae bacterium, assembly GCA_041687555.1. Lineage (GTDB taxonomy): Bacteria > Bacillota_I > Bacilli_A > Haloplasmatales > Haloplasmataceae > JAWLBU01. The sequence goes on from JAWLBU010000038.1 coordinate 19,398, forward strand.
AATAAACTGATCACTAAAAGCGGTAATCCTACGATAAGCGAAATAATAAATGTGATAATTCCATAAATAATATCTTCATTTATTGTGTCTGTCTGTGTCGACAGAAGAACGATAAAAGTCACTATTATCACAATATTAAAAACGATTTGCGTGATAAACGGCGTTAAAAGCCTGCCGTATATATGATCTTTAGGCTGGATGGGTAGTGTTCTCATAATCCAATTTGTTTTTCCTTCACGGGAAAAGGAAGTAGAACCGATCGGTATTAAAATATTCGATATTACTAAAAACAAGGCGATTATTAACCAAAATTCATTTTGATTATCCTGATATAAGTTTAACAGCTGTCTTAGTTGCTCGTCATCGGTTGCTGCTCCGATAAAAAAGGCATATATAATAAATAATACCGGGAGTAAAACAACGACGAAAAATGTATTAAATAAATAGATTGGTACCTTTAATAATGTGATAAAATCAATTTTCGCAATAGAAAGACTCACATTACCGGCACCGGATTTATTAATGTTTTGTTTTGCCATTCTTTTCTTTTGGAATCTACTGTTTTGTTCCTTTAAATAACTCTTCATAAATACCGTTTGAAGCACATATGAAAATACATAAACAAAACCCATGGAAATAATAAACAATAGTGAAACACTTAATATGGCCGTAATAAAACTTCCGTTAATCGCATTATCAATTAATTTTGCCACCGGATAATATCTGGCAAATTGGTCTAAAAAGTAGGAACTGTTGTTAGCCAACTCTTTAAACAAATCTAATTGCTCCTCAACATCCTGTGGTATGAGACTACTAAATATCGAGGCCTGAAATGCTATGAGTCCGATGACTAATATCGTATATCCTATCATCCGTAAGGCGTCTTTACTTCTTACAAGATTAGTGATATTCATTAAAAATATTGTTAAGATCCCGATAATTACATGCGGTATTATAGGCATTATGAGAAAAGCTAAAATCATCGTTAACCATTGATATAAATAAATCTCTTGATATATACCGTAAATGATAAATATCGGTAAAACCACAAATACACTAACCAATAATTCTAAAATGTACATGACAAAAAATTTACTGAGCAAATAATGATTAGGTTTTATCGGAAGAGGTGTCAGCAGTTTAACATCATTGGAAAAGTAAAAATAGGATATTATTTGAAACATTCCAAAAAACATGATAAAAAATAAAGACATAAAGATTGCCAAAACAATAAATAAAGAATCCAACATTAAGGTATGGAACGCTTCAAATAATTCGATAAAGGCTGAAATAAATAAAATATAGCTAGGAGTACACATTAAGATAACCAAGACAAATAGTAAAATCATGTTGCGATATTTTTTATCTTGTTTGGCCCTGTGGATAACATACTTAAATGATAAACTTTGTTTAATCAGGAATTTAAAGGTCATCATAAATTCTTTCATTATTCAGTCAACTCCAAGAAGAGATTTTCGAGCGATTCTTCTTTACCAACCTTGGTCCGTATTTCATCCAAAGTTCCCAAAGCTATTATTTCTCCGTTATTTATTATCGCAACCCGATCGCATAACTTTTCGGCAACCTCTAATACATGCGTGGAAAAAAAGACGCTGTTACCCCTATGACAAAATTCTCTTAGCAGTTCTTTTACGGTATGTTGTGCCTTAGGGTCTAATCCCACCATTGGTTCATCTAGAATAAGGATTTTCGGTCTAGCTATTAAAGCACCTATTAACACGATTTTTTGCTTCATACCATGTGAATATCCGGATATATAGCCATTAACATCATCTTTTAAGACTAATTTTTCCAGATAATAATTAATCTCATTTTCACGATATTCATGGGGTACTTTAAAAACATCACAGATAAATTGCAAGTAATCATATCCGGTTATTTTTTCAAAAACATCCGGATTATCCGGTACATAACAAAATTGTCGTTTTGCATCTAAAATATTTACCTGATTATTAAAACCATTGATGATTATTTCTCCTTCATCCGGCTTTAATAAACCGACAATCATTTTCATGGTCGTCGTCTTCCCGGCACCATTAGGACCGATGAAACCAAAAATTTCTCCGCTCCTGACATTAAAACTAATCTTATTCACCGCTAGTTTAGTACCGTAAGATTTTGATAAGTTTGTTATTTTTAACATTTTATCACCCATTTCTGTTTTATTATATTTATTTTATATATTATTTTTTATGATTTTTCAACAAATAAATTTATTTATTCTTCTTGAATTACCTTAGGCATTTCTGAAAGCGTGAAATTTGACGAGGTGATTTTATAGGTATTTGCATATTCGCCCTCGATTTGTTCGGGATTGGTGAAATATAACTCACTGATTCCCTTTACTCTTACACCTAGTAAACTGGTAATGTTTAGTCTAATTTTAATTTTTGAGAAATAATTAATTGTATCCATATGGAAAAAATCAGATTCTTTAGAAAATACCAAATTAATAATCACATTATTTCGTTTTGTCATTTCATTATACAGGATAAAAACACGGCTTTCCTCCTGTGATTTGGGGGTTATAAAAGTGTATTTCTTTTCATTGCGTTCAAAAGTAAGACTATCAAGAGTAATATGGGACACCATTTTACCCTCTACAACTTTAAACGGAATTCTTACCGAGATAAAACTATAATTAATGTGGTTAGCAATCACATCTTCTTCCGAGATATTACTCTCGAGCATATGAAAGCTGGTATTTCCATTCAAAATAAACTTCTCGATATATCGGGTTGATTCTTGGGTAATCTTCATCCGGTCCATGAACTCTATAATCGAGTAATTACTTGATGCAAACTGCAATTCCCTGAATAATTCGGCTCTTCTGTTGGCATCATCATTGATTCTCGAGACGGTTCTGTTATGAAAATAAACCAGAAAACTAAATGCGGTACTGGAAATAAACGATGTGAAAGCTATAAATAACGTTGCGACTCTTATTCCGATTACATTAAAACGTTCATCCAGGTAATCACCGAACAGAAGCATGATAAAGGCCGCTGTAAAAACCGAAACACCTACAATTACCATGATAAACAATATTCTCTTTTTCATTTTATCACCTAAATATTTCATTTATATTAAAAGTCCATTATTCACAGATAATGGACTAAGAGATTATTGTGCAACCTTTTCGATTATTTTTATGATTAATTCTGTTGCTTTTTCCATCGATTCAATTGGAATATATTCATATTTACCATGGAAGTTATGTCCGCCGGCAAAAATATTAGGTGTTAATAATCCCATAAAGGAGAGCCTTGATCCGTCGGTTCCCCCGCGAACAGCCGCGATTTTGGGCTCAATGCCTATTTCTTGCATCGCAGATTTCGCTGTTTCAATGATTTCCATGGAATTAACAAATTTCTCTTTCATATTGTAATATTGGTCTTTAATAATTAATCTCACTATAGGATTCGGGTATCTGTTGTTAATCTGTTTAACTATATCTTCGACTAGAGCCTTACGTTTGATAAAGTTTTCCTTATCAAAATCACGAATTATATAGGTCAATGAAGCATCTTCTTCACATCCGGTAATCGATGTCAGATGAAAGAAACCTTCATAACCCGATGTTTTTTCCGGTACCTCATCTTTAGGAAACATTGAGGCGATTTCCGTCGCAATCAAAACGGCATTTATCATTTTACCCTTGGCATCGCCAGGGTGCACGCTTTTACCTTGAATCAGGATTTTGGCACTGGCCGCATTAAAATTCTCATACTGTAACTCACCGATAGCTCCTCCGTCAACGGTATATGCGAAATCGGCATTAAAAAAGCGAATATTAAAATTATCGGCACCTCTGCCAATTTCCTCATCCGGGGTAAAGCCTATTTTAATTGTTCCATGTTTAACATTATTTTTTAGAATATATTCAACGGCTGTTATTATCTCGGCAATACCCGCCTTATCATCCGCACCTAATAGGGTGGTACCGTCTGTGACAATTAATTCTTTACCAACATATTGATTTAAATTAGGAAAATCCTTACTTGATAATACGACATTTAATTCTTCGTTTAATACTATATCTTGATTATTATAGGTAACAATTTTTGGTTTTACATCCTTACCTGAAACCGAAGGACTGGTATCCATATGAGCAATAAATCCTACCGTGGGTACCTTTTTTTCGATATTACTTGGAATTGTGGCATAAACATATCCGTTTTTATCCATCGTTACTTCACTTAAGCCCAATGATTTCAATTCTTCCACCAGATATTTACCTAATTCCAATTGACCCGGTGTGCTTGGACAATCATATGATTCGTCATTTGATGTCGTTTCAAATTTAACATAATTTAAAAATCTTTCTTTAACATCCATCGTAACTCTCCTTAAAAAACCATACTTAAGATTTCTTTTACATTTTCTTTATTTAAAGGTATATATTGTCCGATAGTTACTCTACCTAACATCGTTTTTTCAACCAAGTCATCCAAATCATATTTATCGATATGATAATGCTTCATTGAAACCGGTGCTCCTAATGTAATTAAAAAGTCTTTATATGCTTTGATTCCGGATAAAGCTATTTCTTCCTCAGTCTTATTTTCAGCATTTATGTTAAATATATGTGTTGCCATTTTTATAAATTTCTTTGGATCTTTTTTAGCACAATATTCCATCCATACCGGTGTTACTATGGCTAATCCTTCTCCGTGAGGAATATCGTAAACGGCTGATAATGCATGTTCCATTTGATGGCATGACCAGTCGCCGTTATTGTTTAGTCCCCTTATCATTCCATTCCAAGCCATTGTGCCACATATCATCATTGTTTCCCGTAAATTGTAGTTATCAAGGTCATTTATTAACTGAGGTCCTATTTCAATCATTGTTTTAATGAGTGATTCGGCGATTATTTCACCCATGATGTTATTTTCATTTCGATTGAAGTATTGTTCCAAGACATGGGAGATGATATCAACAATCCCATTAATTGTATGATTTTTAGGTACGGTTAATGTGTATGTCGGATCACAAATAGAAAATTTCGGATAAGTAGCATCAACTTCCCAGTTACCTAAACCTAATTTTAGATTTCTTTCCGTATCACTGATAACACAACGCGGATTCATTTCTGACCCGGTGGCGGATAATGTTAGGATTGTTCCTACCGCAATTCCTTCGGTTTGGACATATTTATTTAACAATAAGTCCAATATATCATGCTCGGAAACGGAGCCGACACCGACGGCTTTTGCGGTGTCAATTGTGCTGCCTCCGCCGACGGCTAATATTAAGTCTATCGCCTTCTCTTTGACAATTTGAATCCCCTGTCTTACTATACCTATTTTAGGATTGGGCTCAACACCTGATAATTCAATATATTCTTTATCTTCTTCCTTCAAAATCCTAATCACATCGTCATATAAACCGATATTTTTTATACTGCCTCCACCGTAAACAAGTAAAACTTTATTATAATGCTTTAATTCGTCATGAAGTTTGAGAATTTGATTCTTACCAAAGTACAATTTAGTAGGATTGTACCATATGAATTTTTCCATTAATACTACACTCCTTGTTTACTTAATTTACCAATAATATTATAGCATAAAAAAACCTCCAAGAATAACCTTGGAGGTAAAATTTTAATTTTCGTACCGTAATACGGGTTTTCGACAGTTTACACTTTGGCAAATATTACCAAAGCCGCTTAACAAGCGGTTTTTTTATGTCAAATATTAAAAAAAGTTTGTTGTATGTGT
>JAWLBU010000039.1:0-25027 GCA_041687555.1 Haloplasmataceae bacterium
AGCGGATGACAATCAATCGATTTACTTTGCACATATGGCGTGACAATATTGGATTCAATGAGCTGCACAATGATAACAACACCCAGGGATAGTATTGCCAGTTTCCAGGATTTTGTCAAGGCAAACAGTACTGCCGGTATTCCGCCGATATAATTTCCGATGATGGGAATCGCATTAGTATAGCCGACGATAAAACCGAATAACAACGGATACTGTAACCCGACAAGATAAAAGCCGAAAGCCGAAGCCAAACTCATCAGATTCATTACTAGTATCAGCCCTCGAAAATAGTTACCTACTCCGTCATCAGCTTCTTTCAGAAAATGATAAATAAACTTCAGGTTATGCTTTGTCAAATAAGTCCGTAATTTACTTTTCAGATTATTGTAATCATACAAAAGATAATAGGTAATAATCGGTGTTAATACCAGAATATTAAATGAAGCCAAAATATTTGCCAAGTAATCGGAGGTAAAGCGAATTCTGAAGATATAGTTCATTAACCAGTTGCCTATTTCATCGATCCCAAACTGATATTTCTCAGGTATGAAATTTAATCTCACCCACATTTCGTTAAAAAAGGTCTTGAGTGATTGATACATTTGCGGAATTTGTTTTTCCAAATCATTTACCTGTGAAAAAACAATGGGAATTAAGCTTGATATTATATAAATAAAGATAACCACAAAGGTAAAAAAAACTAATAATACGGAAAGACCTCGGTTAATGCCCTGCTCTTCGATTTTATCAACCAACGTATGGAGTAAAAAGGCCAGAAAAAAACCGATTATGAAGGGACTCAATAAATTAATTATTTTCATAAAATAATGATACGCAATGGGAATGGCGATATTACCTAAAATAATAAGCACAAAAACCGCAAAAAAAAGCAATAATATATATAAAATTTTATATTCTTTCTTCCTGATCATTATATCACCGACTAGTCATTCTATTTATTTATTATATGCATAAACTCTTTATTATATAATAAAACTGCATCAATCTCACGACTGACGCAGCTTTAAAAACTAGAAGATCTCTCTAATTTTTCTCAACGCTTTCGAGTTATGTTTCATCATTTTTCGCATTTCTCTTGTTAATTCGGGTTGGTGTTCAGTTATTCTTTGATAAGCTATTGTTCCTACTATTCCTAACATTACATAAGTTAAAGCTCTCATTTATATCACCTCTAATAGAGAGACCTTGTGCTTTGCACATTTTTAGTTTTTACCTATTATCTAAAATAATAAGAGGCAAAATCTACCAATTTCATTCTAAAAAATCATACGGTGTCAGATTTTTCTCGGGCAAATATGAAAAAGTAAAGTCATCAATGATGATTTCCGTAGTAAAGTTAGTTAATCGCTCCTTTAATGTGGTTTGTCTGATTGTTTCTTTCGTATTTAAAACGGCTAAATGATATGCCTCGACCTCACCCAATAATATTAGATATTTTTTGGCTCGCGTAACGGCCGTATAAATTAATTTTTTCCGTAACATGATATTATAACTCTTTGATAATACTAAAACGACAATATCAAATTCACTACCCTGTGATTTATGAATGGATATGCAATAAGCTAATGAAAGGTCATTTAGATCTTGTTCTGTTAAATTAACTTCATTGCCTTCAAAATCAACGATCAGTCTCGTATCGTCCTCAAGGTCATCCTCATCAAAGATATGTTTTATATAACCAATGTCACCATTCATGATATTTAAATCGGGACGATTAACCAGTTGTATCACCTTATCGCCAATTCTAAAAACTTTATTGTAATAGTTGATTTCTTTTTTATCAGATGATTTTGGATTCAAACAAGCCTGCAGACAGGCATTGATGTTATCTATTCCGACTAGTCCTTTGTACATCGGCGCTAATACCTGAACCTGTTCAAGTGAAAATTCCTTACCCAAAGCACTTGTAAGAATAAATTTAAGATTATCAAGTATTAACTCATTTTGACAGCGGATAAAATTACGGTCCGGTTGTTTAATCAGCAAATCATGGGAAATCACCGAATCGTTAATATCATGAGCTAAAGCGACAATACTGGAGTTATGCGATTGCCGGTGAATTTTATCTAATTTTATGACCGGAACAATATTTGCGGAAATAATATCTTTTAGCACCTCACCGGGTCCGACCGAAGGCAATTGGTTGATGTCACCCACAAAAACCAGTTTTACATCCGCTTTTAAAGCTTTAAGTAATTGGGCAAGCAGTAACACGTCAATCATCGAACTTTCATCGACGACGACCAATTTGCATTCCAAACGATTCGTTTCATTAAAAGTAAATTCACCGCTAAGCGTATAGCCTAATAAGCGATGAATGGTTTGGGCGTTAAAACCCGTGGCTTCACTCATTCGTTTTGCCGCTCTGCCTGTAGGTGCCACTAAAGCGATATGTGAATTAATCTCACTTTTAGGAAGTTTATTTACGGAAATATATGTTTTCAAAAAGCCTTTGACAATTGTCGTTTTTCCCGTTCCCGGTCCGCCGGTTAAAACAATTACTTTATTTTTTACCGCTTCCTTAATTGCTAAACGCTGTTTCGGCGAATAAGTAAGACCAACTTCTTTTTCGATATCGGTAAGCAAATTATCAAGGAGCATTTCATCATAACGATCATTGTTATTATCGATAAGTTCTTGAATTTTTGTCGCTACTCCCACCTCGGCCTGATACAGATAGGGTAAGTAATACTTATCATTTTCCATAATAATTTTCTTATTATCGATTAATGTCCCTATGTTTTCATTGATTTCTGCTTCGGTAAGTAATGCTTCGTTACCGTTTAAAAATTGTTGCGCTTTATTAAAAAGCTGGTCATAGGTAATATAAGTAAATCCTTCACTAAAACAATACTCTTCAAATATATGGTTAATTGCGGCCTGAATCCGATTTGGGCTCTTCAAATCATAATTTAAGGCTCTTGCCAGATTATCGGCTTTCTTAAAGCCGATACCTTCAATATCATCGATTAAGCGATAGGGATTTTCTTCAATATAACCGATCGTGTTTTCTTTATATTTTTTAAAAATCTTCATCGCCAAACGATTACCAAACCCGTTTTTAATTAAAAACCGCATAATTTTTTCCGACTCATAATTAAGAATTAAAACATCAAAAATATTATTCTTTTTATTGTTGTTGAGTCCGGGTACTAAGTCTAAAACCGCTTTATCCTTAATTATTTTATCAATCGCATTTTCTCCGAGGATTTCCACAATCTTCCTGGCCGTTTTTTTACCGATTCCTTTAAAAATTGAGCTTGACAAAAATAACACGAGACTTTCCTCGTCTTTTTTTTCTTCCATTTCATAACGGTCAACCTGAAACTGCATGCCATAGCTGTTCTTAATAAATTCGCCATAAAAATGGTATAATTCATCCTTAAGTAAGATCGGTAAATAACCGACAATTGTAATCATACCATCAAATCCTAAATATTGTTTTATTGACTGACAATCAGATTTTTGAACTTCAATTTTGGCCACATGATAATTATTAGCGTCATTATAAAAGATCTCTTTTTTATATCTACCCGTTATGAAATAACTCATGATACCTTCTCCACATTTTAATAAAGTCGTTTTTCTCCTTGGTAATAGGCGCTATCGATAAAACCTCCTCCAAGGCATACCTCACCGTCATAAAAGACGGCGGCCTGTCCAGGAGTAATAGCCCTCACTAATTCTAAACATTCAACCTTTAAGGTATTATCATCCATCCAAGATAATCTCACAGCGACATCCTTCTGCCGATAGCGGAATTTCGCCGTACAATCATATGCACCGGCAAATTTATCCCGTGATATCCAATTAACATCAGTCACTATACAGGAATCGGAATAAACATACGGATGTTCAAAACCTTGTTCCACATAAAGAATATTTTCCGTTAAATTCTTTCCGACGACAAACCAGGCATCCCCCTTGCCACCTATGCCCAACCCTTTTCTTTGTCCGATTGTATAATACATTAAACCAAGATGCTCGCCGATTACTTCTCCGCTTAATGTTGTCATTTTCCCCGGTTTGGCGGGTAAATAATTTTGCAGGAACTCCCGGAAATTACGTTCACCGATGAAACAAACGCCCGTGGAATCTTTTTTAGTGGCAGTTTCCAAATCAAGCTTCTTCGCTATCTGCCTTACCTCCGGTTTTGTCAGATGTCCTATGGGAAATAATGATTTTTGCAGTTGTTTTTGATTTAACTGACAGAGAAAGTAGGACTGATCCTTGTTTTGGTCAATACCTCGAAGCAGTTTTGCCTCACCGTTTTTTTCCACCCGGGCATAATGACCCATCGCAATGTAATCACAGTTTAATTTATCGGCATAATCCAAAAATGATTTAAATTTTATCTCTTTATTACATAAAATATCCGGATTTGGTGTCCGACCCTTTTTATATTCATTTAGGAAATATGTGAAGACATTATCCCAATATTCCTTGACGAAATTAACTTTATGAATCTTAATCCCTAATTTATCAGCCACTTTCTCAGCATCCTGATAATCTATTTCTTGGGGACAAAGTGCGTCAAACACGGTTGGATTTCCTAATATATCATTATTGACGGCTGAGTCCCAATTGCGCATAAATACTGCCTCAACATCATAACCCTGTTCTAATAATAAATACGCCGCAACTGAGGAATCTACTCCGCCACTTAGTCCTAAAATTACTTTTTTTGTCATAATATCACCTATAAATAGTTTTTATCCTAATTATTATAACATACTTGACGCAAAAAAAATAATCATCCTCACTTTTAATTTAATTTTATCACTAGAAAGCAAAAGGGAAATATTGGCTAAAACCAATAGTTCCCTACTTTAATTACTTCTTATGTCGCGAAATATAGCCCAAACCTCCGGTTAGGATAAGAGTTAAACTGACTCCGCCGATAATATAATAAATTGAATAATTATTTTTTGGCGATTTTTTTCCATCATCATCGGTAGTACTTACCACATTAAGTTTAAATGTTGCCTCACTTTCATTTCCGCTGGAATCCTCTACCTTAATGGTAATTTGATATGAACCAACCTTTTTCGAATCATAAAATCCGCTTACAATGGCACTTTCGGTAATATCGCCGTCATAATTATCGATTATACTTATTCCCTCTAATAAGAAAGCTCTGTCCACTAAAGTATTCAAAACGATCGTAATATCATCATAGCCTGATATTACAGGTGCAACATCATCTATAACCGTGACAATGGCGTTAATCCGCGTAATATTGCCGCTTGTATCCTCGACAAAATAAATAATCGTGTATTGCCCAAGTTTACTAAAATCCAATGATGAAAGATCGACTCCGGCTTTTAAATTGGTATCCACATTATCAGTTACGATAATATCCTTTAAGAAAAATTCTTCATTATAAGTATCCGGCTCATTTACTCGTATTTCCAAATTCTTTACACCATCAATTACCGGAGCTTCGTCATCATAAACCGTCACGGTTATTGTTTCGATTTTTTCGTTTCCGCTGGAATCGATGATAAGATAATGAACTTTATATTCCCCGACTTTGTCTAAATTCACATTATCGTCATAAATAATCAGTTTGTTTGTAATATCCCCGTCCGTCAAATCGGTCGCGGTTATATTTTTTAAGTAATCGATACTTGTTGTCCCAACGGATACGCGTATATTTTGTAAATTGTTTATCTGTGGTATATCTTCATCATAGACGGTTACCAAGGCTTTCTTCGTCGTATAATTTCCGCTGGAATCACTGATAAAATAAAATATCTGATAAATACCCGGGGTATTTACTTTTACCAAGTTATAGTCCACCACTAAATGTTCCGTGGAGATATTAGTATCATAATTATCACTGACTACAATGTTATTAAGAAAAGTTGCTTTACTGATTACGGAATTTAACAAGATTTTTAGGTCAATGACATTCTTTATTTCTGGGGCAATTTCATCCACCACATATACATCAACTGTGGCTTGGGCCGTATTACCCGATTCATCCGTTGCTTTATAAGTAATCCGATAATTTCCCACGACATTGATATTCAGTCCCGTTTTATCTATTTCCTTAGTAATTTCACGATTACTGTTATCGGTAACCGTTATGTCCTTCCAAAAATCTATCGTCTCCAGGTTGGTATGAACAGGTAGGGTTAAGGATTTGGCGTTAGTTATGACGGGTTTGGTTTCATCTTTTACATGTACTTTGACCACAACAACGGTTTCATTATTCCTTGAGTCCTTTACCGAATAGATTAAATCATATGATCCCACAAGCGCATAATTAACTTTAGAATCATCTACGGTAATATTTGCGGTTAAATCATTTTCACCCTCTTCTTTGAAAATATCCGTCGCGGTAACTCCGTTTAGATAATCCGGTGGATCTGAATTTATTTCCACAAATCGATCAACGCATCCTTCTAATAAGGGAATATTCTCATAAACATAGACATCAACATAATCGACCTTACCTTTTGCGTAACTGTAAACCTTATATTCCCCCTCAATATCATAATTAACATATTTATCCTCGATATGAACGTCAATATAATTTCCACAGCTGTCCTTGGCTTTAATATAGTCCAGATAATTTGGTTTGACTGTCCCCTTTTCATAAATAAAATATTCGGGTTTTTCAAATGTGACAAATTCGTTAGGTATGCATTCTTCGGCATTAACTTTATTCATTTGGATAAAAAAAATCACTAGTAATAAAAATATTAACTTTTTCATATCCTTACCACCCTTTAATTTTGATTTAACAATATTATAAATAAATTATTCATCCACAACTGATATTGGTTAAAATCTTACAATTATTTCAAGAATCATCCTCCTTAAATCTGGGTAATATATTAAAATCACTATTAAATCAACACCCATCCGTCGAATCTTATATGATTGTTTCAATAAAAATTATTTTCAAATCAGAAACATAAGAAAAGAACTGATAATTTGTCAGTTCTTTTTATTTTTTATATGTGGCATCACTTGGCATTCGCAAATCCGTTCGAGGTGATAAGGATATATCCAATATTTTTGGTCCATCCGGTAAGGTCGAGCGTTTAAATTGCTGACTAAAAAATCTTTGAAAAAATGTTTTTAAATAATTGTTTCTTTCATCTTCGGATAATTCGGTAAAGACATGTTTTAATAAATAATCGATTCTTTCCTCGCTATCACCGCAAACTAAGAAACGATGGAGAATAAAATCATTAATCTCATATTTGCCGATGATTTCTTCCGTTCTCTGATTCTTACTGGATAATTCGGGTGAAATAGGCGTATCGAGAATATTCATTAATGTCTCATACATTAATTTATGGTTTTTGTATCGATACTCGGCAAAACAGGAGACCATGAATTTAACCAGGGTTTTTGGTAAACCGCCATTAATACTGTAATTTGACATATGATCGCCGTTAAACGTACACCAACCCAGCGCCAATTCCGACATGTCACCGGTACCGAGCACAAAACCGTTTAATTGGTTAGCTTTATTAAATAAGAGACTGAATCTCATTCTGGCCTGGGCGTTTTCATAGGTTATGTCATGGTTATTAGGATCTTGATTAAGCAATTTAAATTCCTGTAGAACAATATCCGTTATATCGATGTTTTCACAGCTTAAATTCAGCGCTTTTACCAAATTCAAGGCATTGTTCAATGTTCGCTCACTGGTACCAAAACCCGGCATGGTGATTAATTTAATCCCCTTTTTATCTTTATTTAAATAAGTAAAGGCTTCATATAAAACAAGTAAAGCAAGGGTGGAATCCACACCGCCGGATACTCCCAACACAACCGTTTCGGCCTTAATGTGCTCAATTCTTTTGGCAAGTGAGGCAACCTGAATATTTAAAATCTTCTTAAATGTTTCCTCTCTGTTATTTTCCGGAATAAACGGTGTTTTTGATAATGGTTTGATTAATTTAAAACCATTATCAATAAATTCACAATCAGTATTTACCGTATTGAAATCATTTATATAAATGCGCAACGACTCACGATTGGTCGCATTCTTCCTCTTCAAATATTTTAAATGTCCCAAATCAATGTCCCCGAGTAAAATATTGCTTCCATTGACAAATAACGGACTCTCGGCAATGATTTTTCCATTCTCACCAATCAGACAGTGATTTGAATATACCGTATCCTGACTTGATTCATAACGACCGATTGTTGAATATACATATGCACAGTTATTTCTTTTCGTAAAACTTTTTATCAGTGTTCGTCTGATTTCATCTTTATTTAAGGTTTCATTACTTGCGGAAACATTAAATATCACTTCCGCACCGCTCATCGTGTGATAGGTTGCCGGTGGAATAGGTGCCCACATATCCTCACAAACTTCCACACCGAATGTGATAGCCTTACTTTTTTCATAAAATAACTGCAGACCGAATGTCGTTTGGAAATCCTCAACTTCGATTATCTGCTCATTTAAGATTGTAGCCGAAGCAAAATGCCGCAGTTCATAAAATTCATCACGGTTTGGCAAATACATTTTTGGTACGATACCCAATACTTTATTACCTTTTATCACATAGGCACAGTTAAAAAGATCGTTTTTATAAACATATAATGCCCCAAAGATGATAATTCCGTTAAAAGTATTATTATTCAATAAATAATGGATTGCCTGATAATTTTCCTCGATTAAATAGGTTTGAAAAAACAAATCACCGCATGAATAACCTGTCACAGCTAGTTCAGGAAATACAATAAAATGCGGATTGTTTTCTTTTACCCTATCAATTTCCAATAGAAATTGCCTGATATTATACATCGGACTGCCAATTTCGATTTTTGGTGAAATCGCAGCTACCCTGACAAATTGATTGTTTTTCATACATTACCACCTCTGTTATATAAATTATGTTTATAGATATATTCGTTAATTTCTTTTAAAACAACATCATCCCGATTATGTTCTCGATAAAGAGTCGATGATATCGGTAACTTCGGAAAATCCGTTTCAATGATAAAGGATTCTCGATACTCTCTTAGTAGTGAATCAGATTCAATCATTTTTTTACCATCAATACTATCACGATTTAAAACGATAAATTTATACTTGCTTAACAATTCTTTATAATCTATCCATTTATCAATGGTTTGCAGATTATCCGTACCAATCACATAAAAAATATCTTCGTCTTTATATTGTGACTGAAAATAATTCAGGGTATCGATCGTTCCCTTAAAAGTCAGCTGATTTTCATAACTGCTGACACATGCATTAGGTAAATCGGAAGTCATAATCCTAAGCATTTCAAAACGATGTTTAAACGCTGCCAAATCGGTTTTTTGATAATAATTTCCCACCGGTAGGAAAATAAAAAGCCGGGGATGATATTTATTCAGCAAATATTTGCTTATTTCTAAATGAGCGATTGTGGGTGGATTAAAGCTACCGCCATAAATAATAATCATATTATCACCATTAAATCTTAAAGCGTAAGCTGATATCTAACGAACTATATGAATGAGTAAGGGAACCGACGGAGATAATATCAACACCAATTTGTGCGACCTCTTTCACATTGTCCAAAGACATATTACCCGATGCTTCTAAAACTGCTCGATGATTATTTATTTCAACAGCTTGCTTCATCATCTCTAAACTCATATTATCAAGCATGATAATATCAACATTAGCATCAAGCGCTTCCTTCAGCATTTCCAAATTCTCAACTTCAACCTCGATTTTTGTGGTGTGCGGTATTTTACTACGAATACGGTTAACGGCATTTGTGATGCCACCGCAAGCCTCAATATGGTTATCTTTAATAAGCACGCCATCGGATAAATTAAAACGATGATTACTTCCACCACCCAATAATACTGCTTCTTTCTGAAAAATACGAAAATTAGGTGTCGTTTTTCTCGTATCGACAATCTTACAACCCGTTCCCTTTACTTTTTCCACATACTGATTTGTCAGTGTGGCAATTCCTGACATCCTTTGAATAATATTAAGAGCGAGTCTTTCTCCCATAAGTATCGTTTTAGTTTTACCGGTTATTTCTAATATTATGTCACCTTTATTTACTTTGGCTCCGTCGCTGATATATTCGACAAACTTAATTTGCGGGTCGATTATCGTAAAAACCTGCTTTAAATATTTTATCCCGGCGATTATTCCGTTTTCCTTAACAATAAAAAAACCTCTTGATTGACTGTTGTCGGAAATTAAAAATTCAGTCGTCACATCACCATAAGGCATATCTTCCAATAATGCCTGCTTAATTAACTGTTCAATATAGATTTCCTTCATAACTTCTCCTTTAATCTATTCGATAATGGCAACCGACACTTTCCTTTCGGTTTAAACTGGCTTTAATAATTAACAAAGCAACCGTTGCCATATTCAACACTTCGTAATAAGCCTTACATATTATATGATTTTTGTTTAAATCTGCCAAGATTTGGGAAATTCTTTCTTCGGCAAACAGTAAATTTTTTTCCCGGCGAATAATCCCCACATTTCTTTCCATAATTTCCTTAATCTGATTTCTGATATCGCGGAAATTATAACTTGAAGGTTTAACTGATAGTTCTTCATGCTGCGGTAAATTAATATTCTTAGGAGATGAATTAATGCATTTGGCAATTCTTCTACCAAACACAACACACTCGAGCAAGGAATTACTGGCTAACCGGTTTGCGCCATGCACACCCGAATCACAACATTCACCATTCGCGTATAGGTTTTCGATGGTGGTGCGACCATTGATATCCACGGATATTCCCCCAACCGAAAAATGCTCGACAGGCGCAACGGGAATGTATTCTTTAGTCATGTCAATTCCATAATCCAGACATTTTTGATAAATGGTCGGGAAGCGGTTTTTAATAAATTCACCGTCAAGATGAGTCACATCGAGATAAACATGATCGCTCCAGGTATCGTACATTTCTCGATGGATACTCTGGGAAACAACATCACGCGGAGCAAGTTCCAATAAATGATGGTATTTATGCATGAAACGTTGCCCCTCCACATTGCGTAAATATCCTCCCTCACCTCGTACCGCTTCGGAAATCAGAAATTTAGAGCCGTTCGCTTTATTAAAAAAGGCCGTTGGATGAAATTGAATAAATTCCATGTTATTAATGCTTGCCTTAGATCTATAAGCAATCGCAATACCGTCTCCGGTAGCAACGGGCGGATTTGTGCTATTTTTATATATCTCCCCGATTCCTCCGGTACAAAGTACCGTTGATGTAGCATAGATATTCCATATGACTCCGTCGGTTAAGACCTTAACACCAATGCATTTATTGTCGTCCACAATTATATCGATAACCATCGAATCTTCCATAATTGTGATGTTTTCCTTGGTCATAACCAGATGAGTCAAGGATTTTATGATTTCCTTACCCGTAGCATCCCCCCCGGCATGAAGAATGCGGTTTTCTCGATGCCCGCCTTCCCTTGTTAATAAAAAGTTACCCTGTTCATCCTTATCAAAATTAACCCCGTAACGGATTAATTTTCGTAAGTTATGGCTTGACTCATATACCAAAGTCTTTAACGCATCAAGATTATTCAGATATGCACCAGCAAGAAGGGTGTCTTCTATATGTCGCTGATAGGCTTCGTCATCATTTTGTAATTCTCCGGCTATTCCTCCCTGGGCAAGTGAGGAATTGCTCACCTGAATTTGATCTTTGGATATAAGTAAAACTTTACGGTCAAAATCAACATTTAAAGCGGTATATAAACCGGCCAGTCCGCTTCCAACCACAATTAAATCATAGTTATTATTTAACATATTGACTCCTAATTATCGGTATACTCAAACATCTTCTCCAAAGATCTTAAAGCATTTAACCGAATACCTTCCTCTATTTCTATTTCTGTTTCTTCATTTAACAAGGAGGAATACACATCTTCTAAATGTGTTAATTTCATATCATAACATGCCAGATTTTCCGTCAACAAATAAAATTTCTTATCAGGACAGGCTAGCTCCATTTGATGGATAATCCCTTTTTCCGTACCGATAATAAATTCTTTGTTATCACTTTTCTTCACAAATTCTAACAGTCCTTTGGTACTGCCCACAAAATCAGCCATTTTAACTATTTCAAGCTGACATTCCGGATGAACGATGAACAAAGCGTCAGGATGTTTTTGTTTCATTTCCAAAACCTGCTCCGTTGTCACGTCGTTATGGATGCAACAAAAGCCCTTCCAGACATCCATATCCAAATCATATTTTTCCTTCAGGTATGTACCCATGTTTTTATCGGGTAAATACAATAATTTTTCGCCTTTGTAATGAGAGATGACCTTTTCGGCATTACTGCTTGTGACGCAGACGTCACTTAAGGCTTTTACCCTTGCCGTTGTATTAACATAACAAATGATTTTTACATCGGGATGTTCTTCTTTATATTTAATTAATTTGCTTTCACTTACCATATTGGCCATCGGACACCCGGCTTCCTTAACCGGTAAAATCACTTTCTTTTCCGGTGCTAATATTTTGGCGGTTTCCGCCATAAAATGAACGCCGCAGAAAATAATCATATCGTTAGAGGTCTTGGCGGCGATACGGCTTAATGCCAAAGAATCACCTAAATAATCGGCAATATCCTGGACCTCGGGTCTTTGGTAATAATGAGCAAGAATAACCGCATTTTTTTCTCTTTTTAATCTGTTTATTTCGCTTACATAATCGATTCTCTTCACACACATACCTCCGTAATTATTCTTTGTACCATTTTGATTATAACACAAATATACTAAGAAAGTTACTATAATTTACATAAAAAACTGTCGATTAACGACAGTTTTGCAATTATCTCTTGCCGGCATCATAAACTTCACCGGCGGCTTTTGGTCCTTGAGCATTTAATGATGTCAGTGCCAGCACACCTAATGTGGCTATAAAAGGGATCATCCGGTATAATTCGCTGGATATATTTAACCTGGCTAGGACAGGAATTCCCGTGTAGGCGGAAGCAATCGTCTTCATTAAGCCAAAAAATAAGGCGGCAAGGAAGATCCGCGTGGGTTTCCATTGACCAAAGATGAGGACAGCCAAAGCTAAAAAACCGTATCCTGCTACTGTGGCGTTATATTGGGTCGATGTGGTAATGATAAAGATATACCCACCCAAACCGGAAAGGATTCCCGAAATACGAACCCCTAAATAACGGATTTTATAGACGTTAATACCCGCACTGGCCGCAGCCTGCGGGTGCTCGCCACAGGCGCGTAAACGCAAACCTATCCGTGTCTTATATATTACGATATAGCTGATTATTAAAATAACAAGACCAATATAAGTCGTAATATAGACCTGTTGAAACAAAATATGACCAATGATTGGTATATCACCCAATACCGGTACCTTTCTTATCAAAAATAATTTCCCCATAAAACCTACCTGTTGAGTGTAATTGGTAAATGCCATACTGCGGGCAATAAAGATGGTAACAGCCGGAGCAAACAAATTTAACGCCGTTCCCGATATAACCTGATCGGCTTTCATGTTAACTGATGCATAGGCATGAAATAGGGAGAATAAACCACCTAAAAAGCCTGCGAAAATAAGTCCGGCCAAAAGGACTAATTGCTGCAGCGCGACACTTTCTAAAGCACTCTGTGACATTCTGCTTTGGATTAAATTAATAAAGAGGATACCAAAGAACGCACCGAATAACATGATTCCTTCCAAAGCAATGTTAACAATTCCGCTTCTTTCGGAAAACATTCCGCCCAAGGCGACAATTAACAGCGGTATGGAAAAATAAAGCATTTGTTGGAGCAGAAAATAAAGATTATCCATTGGCATCACCTCTTTTAAATCTCTTTGCAACTTTTGTTATATAACCTCTGAACAACACGACAAGAGCGCTGAAATAAATGATCGAAGCGATTATGACGTCAATGATTTCCGGAGCAAAATTATATATTTGCATATAAAATCCGCCTAAAGTAATATAACCCATAAATATTCCCGCAAACAGGATTCCAAACGGATTATTTAAACCGATTAAGGCAACGGGAATACCGATAAAACCTTCCGGATTCAACACATCGACAACCTCTAAAGCCCGTCCGATATTGTTTAAATAAATTACCCCGCCGGCAAGTCCTGATAAAAAGCCGGAAATAACCATCGACAGGATGATATTTCTTCTACCGTTTATTCCCGCATATAAACTTGCCTCTTTATTGAAACCCACCGCTTTTAATTGATATCCAAAGGTCGTTTTCTGCAAGATAATATTGAGTAATATAACGATTAATAAAACTATGATAAAGCTAATATAGATTGTTAGGTCACCAATTTTTAGCGAGGGTATGACAGCCTGTTCTAGAACATAATAAGATTCATTTTTTTCTTGGTTATATACTGTTAGCTTTACCAGATACATCACTAAATATAAACCGATGTAATTCATCATAATTGTCGACACAACTTCATGAACATTGCGATACGCCTTTAGTACCCCCGGCAAAAAGGCCCATAACCCTCCGGCTATTCCGGCTAGAAGCAAAGCGACAACCCATTGAATACCTCCTAAAAAAGACCATTTCACTCCCACATAGATTGCGATAAAAGCCCCAATCATAACCTGTCCGGAAGAACCAATATTAAATAATCCTGTTTTAAAGGCGAATCCAACTGATAAACCGGTTAAGATGATCGGTGTGGCATCATAAATCATTCTGCTTATACTAATCAATCCTTCCTGGAACCCACCGGTCAGGATGGTATAAAAAGCACTCGGTGCTTCGGCGATATTTGTGATTAGCATGATGATAAGTCCGAATATTAAACCGGCAAGTATGGCCGAAAGACTTGATAATACGTCGATATATCTAAGCAAAAAGCTACGCATTTTCCACTTCACCTCTTTTGGAACCGGCCATATAAAGACCCAATTCATTTTCATTTGTTTTGTAAGGATCAAGATTAGCGACTATTTCTCCTTCATACATAACCAAAATCCGATCGGATAATTTCATGACTTCATCCAGCTCTAGTGACACTAATAAAACAGCCTTATTGTTATCTCTGTGAATGATTAGTTGTCTGTGAATAAACTCAATCGCTCCCACATCGAGTCCTCTGGTAGGCTGTACCGCTATTAATAATTCCGGCTCCCTATCTATTTCCCTCGCAATAATCGTTTTTTGCTGATTTCCTCCCGACATGCTTCTAACCTTTGTATACGGACCCCTTCCGCTCCTGATATCATATTTTTCAATTAATTGATTGGCATTACGATAGATATTATCAAAATTAAGAAATCCTTTCCATTGATAATGCTTTGAAAAATAGGTTTGCAAAATTAAATTTTCCGCTAAATTAAAGTCCAAAATCAATCCGTGTCTGTGTCTGTCCTCTGGAATATGTCCCATGCCGGATAATATCCTACCTCTAATACTTTCATGGGTAATGTCCTTACCGTTTAAGGTGATTTTTCCTTCATAATGAGGATTTAACCCTGTTAAGGAATAAATTAATTCCGATTGCCCATTTCCCTCAATACCGGCGATACAGACTATTTCTCCTTTTCTGACCGTGAAATTAACTTTATGCAAGGTATACTTATCCCCATTTTTTATCGACAGGTTTTGCACCTTTAAAATTTCTCCTCCAGGTTTTCCCTTTTCCTTATCAATCCGAAAGATTACCCGACGACCGACCATCATCTCCGCCATTCTTTCCGTTGATGTGCCTTTGACATCTACGGTACCGACCCATTTACCTTTCCGTAAAATCGTGCAACGGTCCGCTACCTGTTTGATTTCTTCTAGTTTATGCGTTATGAGAATAATCGATTTCCCTTCTTTGACCAAATCCTTCATAACCTTCATTAATTCGGATATTTCCTGTGGTGTTAACACCGCCGTCGGTTCATCGAAGATTAAAATTTCCGCATCCCGATACAACATTTTTAGGATTTCCACCCGTTGTTGCATTCCCACTGTAATATCACTAATAAGGGCATAGGGATCAACATTTAGTTTGTATTTATCACTTAAATGCTTAATTTTAGTGACTACCCGTTCAGTTCTTAATAGCCCGTTTTTTACGTCTTCTTTTCCTAAAATAATATTTTCCGTCACGGTAAAATTGGAAACTAACTTAAAATGCTGATGAACCATACCGATGCCTAAGGCATTGGCATCATTGGGATCCTTAATTTTTACCTCTTTTCCCCTGACTTTAATAATTCCCGAATCAGGCTGATATAAACCAAATAGTATGGACATCAACGTGGATTTACCGGCACCGTTTTCTCCAAGTAAGGCATGAATCTCCCCTTTTTTAACTTGCAAGGTAACTGAATCATTTGCTTTTATACCCGGAAATTCCTTTGTGATATTTAACATTTCAATCACATATTCCATTGTCTCACCTCTAAAATTCCTAATTACATTATTAGTATTGATGATTTTAGAATAATATATTATTTATCGTCAAAAAAAAGGAAAGAACAGCTCTTTCCTTTATGCGACTTCGGTTACACTGACTTTTTCTAGGCCAAAGTGGGTTTTGAAATCTACTCCGGCTGGTTTAGCCTGTGTATTTATCGTTATTTCATCATTTTTAAGACGATTGAATATGGATTGATATTCATTTGCGGTAAAGTTCTTGTTAGGAAAACGCGATAAGTCTTCCGGTAGGGCAACACCGTTGTTTGTAGCATCCAGCGTGACTGAGGTGCCCTTAACAAATAAATCTTTATATTCACTATTCTCATCATATATAACTGATAAACATTGAATTACGGAATTAGCCAACCCTTTGATGGCGGAAGTGATTACCGTCACCGATTCGTTTGACTGGTCAACGTCCACACCGATGACATATTTATTTTGCAGTGATTCGGCAGCTTTCATTGCCGAGCCCCCTGCTCCACCCGCGGCAACAAAGATAACCTCGATACCGTCGTTATACCAGGCGGCGGCCATTGTTTGAAATTCCGGTCTTGGTTCGAATGCTCCCAGATAATGATATCTTATCGAGATTGAATCATCTGCGAGCTCCATCTCTTTAGCCGCAAATTCAGCTCCCTGAACAAAACCGTACCCGAAACGGACAACCGCCGGAACGGCCATTCCTCCCATGAAGCCTAAATTCTTAAACCCGTCCTTAACAACGGCATAACCGGCTAAAAAGCCTGATTCCTGTTCCGCATAAAATATCGAGTAAACATTATCCTCAATTCTGGCCTCACCCGAAACAACATTGCCGTTATCATCGAAAACCAAATTATTCGGCGAGCCATCGATTAATATAAATGTCACGTCAGGATACTTATCCTGTGCTTCATAGATAGCTGGTTCAAATAAAAAGCCCGGTGTTACGACCACTTTTGCTCCGCCTTTTACGGCCAAATCAATCGCATTTAGATAATCCTGTGTTGATTTTGCCTTCGGTTTATAGTATTTATGACTAATATTATGTTCTGTTGCGTATTTTTTTACCCCTTCCCATGTTCCTTGATTGAATGATTTATCATCAATTGTTCCCACATCGGTAATCATCGCTATTTCGTATTTCTTAGCCTTACAACCCGACACAATTGCGACAATTGAGACAAAGAATAAGAGTATAAACAATTTTTTCATCAGTCGTACCTCCAATATTAGTAGATAAATTCATCTTCTTCTGTTAAATTAACCGTTTGAACCCTGATATTTTGGTTATCCCATCTGGTATAAACAATACAGTCCCCTTTTTTTAATAATTTCGTCGTATCATCCTCCAAATATTTAAAGGAGATTTCTTTGTTATTAATCATAAAGGCAATAATCGCATTGAACTGGGCACATAAATTATTGGTCAATATTTTTTCATCCATATTATTGGTCGCGTAAATGGTGTATACCGACACCTTACCCCCATAGACCAATATATAGTTGAGATATTTCAAATAGTCCTGATTGTTTAAATAAAAATCGACAAAATCATTAAGGACAAGCAAAATCGGTACAAAATTCTGTCCGTAATCATTTAGATTTGTCAAGCGTTTTTCTACCTCTGTATACAATTTAATTAACATCGATCTCATACTTTGAAAATCACTGATGAAAGGATAAAACAAATGATCAATATTTTCAAAAGTATTTAATTCGAATTTGGTGGAATCGCATAGTACCAAACGAAACTTATCAGGACTGAATTTATAATAGATGACATTAACGATTGTTTTCAACAAATCAATTTTTGAATTAATATCATTGCCTATCACTAATATATTTGACATTTTACTAAAATTTATACTGTATAGTCTTCCGCAGTAATTTCTTCCAATAGGAATGGTATTTTCCTCCTCGTCTTCTTCCAAGATTTCTCTTAAGCTAACCAAATAACGATATTTATTAGGTACCTCAATATAAACGCATTGCTTGTTATCATATTTTTCATACATTCTGATAAAATCAACTTCAAGACGTCGATTTAAGTCCTTCTGATAATTCATGATTTTTTTGCTTTTAAGACTATTTTCAACTTCTATAATATAAGTCGATATTGTCGGTCCGATATAAACCTCGCTAATTTCCAAATTTAAGAAAAAGGATTTGAGAAATTCATTAATCGTTTTCGCATTCTGAATCGTTATTTCTTTTTGTTTTTCGAGAATTTCTTTATTATCATGGTATTTTAGTGATTTTAAATTTGGTTTTACATATTTGTTTTTTCTTGCTTCAATTCTTTCGTTCGCGGTGAAAACAATATTATCGAATCTTCTATTTTCGCTGTTACTAACCGGAACACTGTCAATAATCACTTCCTTTTGTTGTGCTTTGTTATAATTTGATACTTCCTTCATCTTATCTAATGTACTTAGAATAACCTTTTTGGTCTTCTTGTAAACTTTAATGGTTCCAAAATAGACCTCATCAATAAAATCATAAATTGTTTTTTCAAACAAATAGGCAACTCCGGAAATCAGTAAAAAAATCGCAATTATCTTAGTCCCAATCTCTCCTAAAAGAACATAGCAAATCCAGAACAGAAAGGCTCCTAAAAGTCCGCCACCGTACGTCCCGTTTTCATTTTGATTGTCTAAATAACTTAAAAATAATTTATAGGATTCCGAGACAATGTTTGAATTATCCAGATAATCTTCCAAAGCATTATAAATGGGAAAATGACTGTAAATTAACAATCCGGCACTGATAAAAATGAAGCCTTTGATTTTAATGGAAGAATAGGTAATAAATTCATGATAAATTATCATCATCACACCGTAATAAAACATGAAAATGAGGACTAACCAATACCAGTCACCAAAAATCATTTTCACCAAAGTATTAAGCGTACCGCCTACCGGTCCTAGTTCGGATAAAAGGATTAGGGCTAATAATATAAAGAGGATTCCCCAGATTTCAAAATAGACCAGACCTTCTTTAGTCTTATCATCAACTACTTTTCGTTTTTTATCCTTTGACAATTTATCACCTTCTTTACCTTAATGTCATTTTAGTAAAAAATCCTTTAAAAATATGGCGAATTATATCATACGGCTGATTATTGCTTATAAAAAAATGATGACTATTTTTAAGTCATCATTTTTCCTATATTTCATTAATTACCAACATGATAATTGGCTTTCGTTTCGTTTCCTTGTATAAATATTTGCCAATTTTATCACGAATATCATTCTTTAACTTGTTCATATCCGTTCCTCTCGGATTAACAGAAATTTCATTAATCGAATCATTTAAAATCTGCTGTACATGGGTGATAATTTCCTCATTATCCTTTACATAAATAAAACCTCTTGAGACAATCTCAGGACCGGCGATGATTTTCTTTGTTTTGACATCAAGTGTGGCAATCGCCAGTAATATGCCGTCCTGTGACAATAAGACCCGATCTTTTAATACAACATTGCTTATTTCACCGACACTTAGCCCGTCAACTAAAATCTGGTCAACCTCGATTTCATTAGTAATATTTACTAAGTCACCCTGTTCAAATTCCACAACCATTCCATTATCCAGAAGAATGATATTTTCCGAATCATACCCCATCTGCTCGGCAATTTTAGCCTGAGCGTATTGATGTCGATACTCACCGATGACCGGAATAATATATTTTGGTTTTAACAGATTGAACATTAATTTTATATCCTCGGATGAGGCATGTGAGGAAGGCAGATATTTTTTATTGATGGTTATGACCTTTGCCCCCGTCCTATAGACAATATCAATTGTTCGTGCCGCTTTAATTTCCGTACCCGGTATTGGCGGAGAAGCAATTAAGATGGTGTCGGTTGCCTCGATATGAATTAAACGGTCCAATTTTCTGGACATCCGAATCAACGCATCGAAGGGTTCCTGACGCTCTCCCGTAGCCAAAACGACCAGATTCGGTAAATTATTATCATTAGTATCATCAATATATTTTAAATTCATTAACATCCCCGGGGTCGGAAATTTCAAATATCCCATCTTCACCGCGATATCAACGATTCTTTGCATTTTGCGACCGATAATCGCTATTTTCCGATTTAATTCATTAGCCACGTTGATGATTTTCTGAATCCTTTGTAAATCCGATGAATAAACTGATACAATTACCCGTCCGGGAGCTTGGGAAATTGCTTCGCTTAGTTCATAAACAAAAAAACCTTCGCCACTTGTGTGACCCGAATTATGCGCCGATAAACTTTCAGATAATAATGCTAGCACACCTTTCCGACAAATTGCCGATATTTGATCATAACTTGTCTGGTATCGTTTATCAACATTTTGTTCGAATGTGTAATCAGCCGTGTATACAATTGCACCGTCCGAAGTATTGATACAAATTCCCACCGAATCAGGAATACTATGGGTAGTACTGAAAAATGATACCTGCACATCACCGAAAGTCAAGACATTCGTATTCTTAATAATGATCAGTTGATATTTATCAATATCCTCTCCCATTTCCCGTAGTGAGTCTTCGACTAAAGCCATCGTAAGACGCGTTCCATAGACGGGTATATTGATACTTTTCAATAAATTTGGAACAGCACCGATGTATTCCTCATGGGCATGTGATAAGAATAAGCCGACAATTCGCTCTTTATTTTCGATTAAATACTTAAAATCCGGAATAACTGAATCTACACCTAATAAGTCTTCACCAGGATATTTCAAACCCGCATCAAGAATAAAAATATTATCATTTACTTCAACCACATACATATTTTTTCCATTTTCGCCCAGTCCGCCTAAGGCAAATATCTTAATTTTTGAATGTTTTATATTGTCCACTAGTACATCCGTATGATAACGGATTTCACATCCTTTCTCCATACCATAAAAAAGCTAAATCTTTATATATTATGTTTCAACTTTTAGTTACTTATCTTATTATATATCACTTTTTCAAAAAAATAAATAAAAAGGATATAACTAAATAACTTCGTTATATCCAAAATTTGGCTAAACTCCAAGAATATTATACAATTTCGCTTTTATTTCATCATTCATATCTAATAGCGGTAAGCGTACACTTCCCACATTAAATCCTAATTTATTTAATGCGGCTTTAAGTGGAACAGGATTTGGTTTGATCATTAAACTTTGAAATTTAGGAAGATAAATATCAAATATCGCTAAAGCGTCATCATATTGTCTGGTTCTAATCAACTGGGCAATATGGTGAATTGACTTTCCATAAATATGACTGGCTATCGAAACAATCCCATCGGCATTATTTTTTAGTGCATCATATATTAACAGATCATTACCGGAATAAACCTTAAAATCATTTATTTCTTCCTTTAGTTTTATTAATTTCGCAATCGACTTACTCGAATCAACAATACCGATGATGTTTTTAATTTCAGCCAAACGCTTAACAATTTCGATATCAATGTCAATACCCGTTCGTTCTGGAATATTGTATATTAATATCACTTTTTTTGTCTGCGCGGCGATTGTTTTAAAATGTTCAAAAATTCCTTCCTGATCAGGTATGTTGTAATATGGAACGACTATAAGATATCCTGCCAACGGCAAATGCTCCAGTTTTTTCATAAATTCAACCGTCTTTTTCGTGGAATTACTTCCGATACCGGCAATAACCGGAATTCGCTTCCCCACATATTCTAATACTTTCTCAATTAAGATCATCTTTTCAATATCGCTTAATGTCGGAGATTCTCCGGTTGCCTCACATAATAGGATAGCACTCGTATTATTTTTAAGCAAATGCTCGACAAGCTTTTTTACTGATTCAAGGTTTATATTATCATCTTGGTCAAATGGGGTAATCATGTCGGTAATAATTTTTCCAAACACATTATCACCCCGTTTTAAAGATCTGTTGATGCAACTGATTAAGTTTGTCATATACATATTTGGTTTCCACAAAATGATAGCTCAATGACTTTTCCTCATCGTATTTGATAACGGTTATTTTACTATAACCTTCAAATCTTTTATATGGAACATTCAAACCGTTTATTAATTCTTGCCACTGATTATCATCGTTAATATGGACATAATAATTATTTTCCTCTTTATAAATATTATGATCATCTATATGATGATTAATTTCATACTTAACATAATCGGTCTGATAGGATAGATTTGTCAGTATTACCGGTTCATCCACCACTTCCGTATAAGAATTATAATTATCATAACTAACAAAGCGTAAAGGTATTTTATGATTTCTAGCTAAAACAGCACCTTTATAATGCAATACTTTAGAGCCATTATATGTCATATCAACCAGCATATCATAATTAAGCTTCGGAAATTTTATCGCTTCGGGTACAATCCGTGGGTCTACGGTAAAAACTCCTTCCACATCGGAGATTATCTCTACATATAAAGCGTTTAAGGATATACCTAAAGCAATGGCGGAGGTATCACTTCCTCCCCTTCCCAAAGTTGAGATATCAGAATCGGTCGTCAA
This sequence comes from Haloplasmataceae bacterium, assembly GCA_041687555.1. Taxonomy (GTDB): domain Bacteria; phylum Bacillota_I; class Bacilli_A; order Haloplasmatales; family Haloplasmataceae; genus JAWLBU01. The sequence continues at coordinate 22,920 of JAWLBU010000039.1, forward strand.
CCCCTGAAAACCAGGGACAACGAGTACATCATAACCGGATAGTTTATTTAGGATTTCCATTGTATTAATCTTAATAATATCCGCATTGGTAAAGTTATTATTTGTGATTATCCCGATTTCCTTAGTGGATAAAGAGACGGCCTTTATCCCGTTTTCCACTAAAAAATCGGTAAATACAATACTTGAAATTATTTCACCTATGGAAAGTAATCGGTCTTGTTCTTTTTTTGAGACATAATTATTTATCAGGCTTTTTAAAGTATCAGTGGCATATGGTTCATTATTTCTTCCCATAGCCGATACCACACAAATTACCTTATGATTCAGTTTTAGCTCTTTTTTGATATGAAGAATTGATTTATTAAATCCTTCCCTATTTCTGATCGAAGTTCCACCAAACTTTTGTACGACTATGTTCATCTTATCACCAACCAAAGTATTTATAATATATCTTTTATATGGCATGCATTACATATAAGTACTAAAACACTTATATCTTCCGCAATTAAACTGTTACATAAAATATGATATGTGAAATTGTTCAATTTGCTTATGCGCTAATATTAATTATTTATTTTTTAACAATTATAATTGGTTGAATTTGTTTATTTGCAAGAGCGAACCGAATCGTGTCTTCCGTTTTGCTGAAATCCGCAACTAAACTATTTGGTTTTTCATCCGGGTTATCCTGACCGAATGGGATGAAATATATATTTTTTGTAACCATTAATTTCATTAAATTTGCCCCGTTTAACCCTAAAGCATCATTGCTTGACACACCCAATATTACCGGTCGACAGTTTCGTAAAGTAGATTTGGCAGTCATTAAAACAGCATTATCGGTAATAGCATTAGCTAGTTTACTCAATGTATTTCCCGAGCATGGTGCTATTAACATGCAGTCAAAGAATTTGTTAGGTCCGAATGGCTCTGCTTCTTCAATCGTGAAGATCATCTTTTCTCCTACCAGTTCTTCTATTTCTTCATAATACTCAGGATGTGCCTTAAGAGATTGAGTCCCAAATAATTTAATGACGTATTTTTTCAGAACCATATTTCTAATAATCGAAACTATTTCCTTTATTTTCCCATATGATCCCGTTATTCCTATTGCGATTTTGAGTGTTTTACCATCTTCCACTATGACTTCCCTCCATTAAGATGTTGATTATGAATTGCCCAATAAGTTCTCCGGCGGTAATAGGCGCAATTTTTCCGGGGATTCCTGGTAGCAGTAATGTTTTTAACCCTAAACTTCTAGCATATTCATGATCTAACCCATATGGCTGACTACTAACATCAATAATCAATAAATGAGGATTATTTATCTTTCGAATAATCACATGATCAATTATTCGAAAAGGAACTGTATTAATAATAAAATCAAACTGATTGATATTATTTATTAATTGATTATGGTTTATTACCTTAAAATCGCTTATTTGCGCATGAAGAGAATCTTTTTCATGCCGACATGATATAGTGACTTCGGCTTTTAAAGCCTTAAAAATATTGCCGCAAATTATTCCTAATTTACCGTACCCGACAATAAGGATTTTACTGTTATATATGGCCTTTTCACTGTTTTTCGATATTGCCTCAATTATTCCCTCTGTCGTTATATAATTATTCTTTATCGCTATATCATCATTTAAATACGTGATTAACCTGATATGACATTCTTCACATTTCTGTTTTAAACTATCGGTAATTAAACCTGTAAAAATCGTTTTATCTTTAAACAGCTTCAAATAGTTTTCGGATAAAACAATGTTAGTACCATCGATTAGATTATCATCGCTAATACCTCTTATAGGAAGAATTAAATAATCATAATTTTTTGCTTCAAGTGCATAAAATAATTGAAGTTCATCATCAATTTCCGTAACTTCAATGCGACTTTCCAAATATTGCTTCAAATACCCCATACGTTTATCGTTATTTTTCACTAAAAGAACCCTAGACATTATAAATCACCTTCTATATTACTTACATATATAGTCTATGAGTATTAATTAACTAAGGTTACATAATGATAATTATGATTTTCTTGTCATAAACGCCCAAAAAAAAAAAAAAAAAAAAAAAAAAAAAAAATACAAAAGGAT
>JAWLBU010000040.1:0-24949 GCA_041687555.1 Haloplasmataceae bacterium
TGAACTTTATTATCAATCAATTATTAAAATATAAGGATCGTAAAAAGTTTTTGAATATCTTTATTACGATCTTCGGTTCTTCATTGTATTCAATCGGTATTAAGTGGTTTATCATACCGGCTAAGCAAAAAACAGGCGGATTTACCGGTATAGCCCAGATCATTTACGGATTTGTGGAGCCTTTGTTATACGGAAAAATTACTACCGATACGGGAGTCAGTATCCTTTGGTTTTTACTCAATATTCCGGTTTTTTATCTGGGATTTAAAACCTTGGGCAGAAGATTTGCCTTTTTAAGCTTTTTATCCGTCATAAGCGGAATGTTGACTTTGGCTTTATTACCGATACCCGATGTCTTAATTGAAGAACAACTGGCAAATGATTCGATGCTAAGTGCGATTATCGGTGGTGTTATCACGGGAATTGGTGTGGGAATAACTTTAAAGGTAGGGGCATCAACCGGTGGAATGGATATTATCAGTCAGTATCTTTCATATAAAGGAAGCAGACCATTCGGGCATTATTCCTTTTTACTAAACACCTTGATTATTGTTTTTGTCGGCTTTAGCGATTCATGGATATATGCGTTTTATACAATCATTAATTTATTTATTTCCACCTTGGTAATTGATAAGGTTCATACAAGACACAACAAGTTAACCTTAATGATTGTCACGGATTTTAAAGATGAGCTGGTTCAAGCTTTACATAAACGGATTTATCGCGGAATAACCGTTATTCCAAGTATCGGTGCTTTTTCCCGCAAGGATAAATCAATCCTGTTCATGGTTGTATCAAGCTATGAACTGTATAATGTAATCTCCATAATCAGGGAGATAGATGAAAATGCCTTCACGAATGTTTTAAAGAGTCAGCAGGTTTTCGGCAACTTTTTTAAAGAAAAGCTTGGATAATGGAGGGATATAATGAATATTCAGGTAAAGATTTTTGATGAGGAACATGAGAAGGATTTGGAAGAAAAGGTAAATGAGTTTCTTGAAAAGATTAAAGTCGAGGATCTGATTGATATTAAATATCAAATAAGTACTTTATATGATTATAAGGATCAGATCTATTGTTATTCGGCAATGGTTATTTATAAGAAGGCTAAAGATAAAGAGGATTAATTTATGGATACAAAAAAATTTGAAAAGATCGCTTTATCATTTTTTTCTCCCGATACTCTTACCTTTTTTAATGACGGAACCCAATACGGTTTTAATAACTATCTTGATAAAGATATTAAGAGAATGGGTTATAGTGTTAATCTGACGATGGATATCATTAATCAGGCTAAAAAAAAGAATGTCGAGCTGATTCTTACGCATCATAATGTCTGGGAAGACGATCATTTTGAAATGCGGGAAGATTGTCTGCAGCTTTTAAAGAAGTATGGGATTATTCATTTTTTTAACCATTTACCGCTTGATACCAGTGATTTCGGGCCGACTTATGCCCTTGCGAAGGATTTAAAGCTTAAGATTATTGGAAGAATAGCCAAGATGGATGATTTTTATTTTGGTGTTGTTGGTGAGTGCAGTCCGCAATCATTAAGTGAGTTTAAAGATAAAGTTGAAAAGGTTCTGTATCATCAGGTCAGGGTCTGGGAGAATAATAACAGGGAAGTAAAAAGAATCGGAATAGTATCGGGGAGCGGAAAGGATTTGGCATCACTTCATGAAGCTCATTTATATAAATGTGATGCTTATCTAACCGGAGAGAAATCACTTTCAACTCTGTTATACGCTAAACACGTGGGTTTAAATTTTATATTGGGAAGTCATACCTTTACTGAACTAGGCGGAATAAGAAATTATGCCAAAATGATACAGGATAAAAATGATATTGAAATTATCGAATTGGTCGAGGAATGGATGGAATAATCATGGAAAACGTACGGGAAAAAGCCTTGGATATTATTAATCAAGTGCTAAATGAAGAAGCTTACAGTAATTTATTATTAAGTGAGACAATTAAAAACAATGAGATAAAGGATATCGATATCGGTTTATTGACGGAATTGGTGTACGGAACGATTCAGTATAAAATGACCTTGGATTATTATTTAAGTAAATATATCGGTGAGAAAAAGATTAAGAATTATGTTAGAAATATATTACGAATGTCTATATATCAAAAGGTTTATCTGGAAAAAATACCCGATCACGCCATCATTAATGAAGCTGTTAATTTAACGAAGAAAAAGTATGAGGATAGCGCCGGATTTGTTAATGCGGTACTCCGCAATTTCATGCGTAACGACATTCCATCACTTGATGATATTACCGATATCTATGAAAGACTTTCGATAAAGACATCACATCCGTTATGGCTTATAAAGATGTGGAGTAAACAGTTTGATTTTGAAACGGCAAAGAAGATTTGTGAGGCCAATAATATCAGACCCTATCAATTTGCCCGGTTAAATCTTTTTAAAGATAAAAAGGAAAATATCATTAAACGATTGAAAGATTTACGTATTGCTTATGAGCCCACTCCGCTTGAAGAAGGTATTTACTTGAAAAATGAAAATATTGCCAATACTTCTTTATATAAATCCGGTTATGTCAATGTCCAGGATATCAGCAGCATGTATGCGGCAAGGATCTTAGAACCAAAAAAGGGTGATAAGGTAATTGACGTATGCAGCGCTCCGGGTGGCAAAAGTACCCATATTGCGGAATTGATGGAAAACACGGGTGATGTCGTAGCCTGTGACATTCATGAGCATAAAATCAAACTGATTGAATATAATAAAAGACGTTTGGGATTATCATGCATTACACCGACATTAATCGATGCCCGTAAATTAACAATGGTTTTTCATGAACACAGCTTTGACAAGGTATTGGTTGATGCTCCTTGTTCGGGCTTTGGCGTGATAAGAAGAAAACCGGAGATTAAGTATAATAAAAAACCGACCGATTTAGATGAAATAGTAGTACTTCAGAAAGAGATAATTGATGAAGCCGTTAAATTGGTGAAACCGGGTGGATCCTTAGTTTACAGCACATGTACGATAAACAAAAAAGAAAATGAAAAGATGGTTGAATATATCTTAAAACAATATCCGGAATTTGTATTAAATCCCGAACCTTTTGTCAAACTAAATTTAGGAAATAAAGGATATGTTCAATTAATCGATCAGGTTAAAGGTGCCGACATCTTTTTTATCTCTGCTTTTATAAAAAAGAGTTAAATAATAACATATTTTTTTAATCTACATATTAATATTATAGTAATATAATAGAAAGGTAGGTTAAATTATGGGATTATTTAATAATACTGATGCTAATGAAGAAAAAATCGAGAAACAATATGATAAGATGCTAGCCGATGATGAGTATGTGGTAATTGCCTATAAATTAATTCGGGATTTAATTATTCTGACTAATTTACGGTTAATCATCATTGATAAACAGGGTGTTACCGGAAGAAAAAAACTGATTACGAGCTATCCTTTAGGACGATTATGCCGTTACCAAATTGAAAATGCCCCATATTTTGATATTGATAACGAGGTAATCATCTGGTTTGACGGTGTTAATGAACCTGTCAGCTTTACTTTATCAAAGGGAACCAATGTTTTCGAATTTGTTAAGCATTTGACAACATATGCATTAAAAAAGTAGTAGAGGTGCTTATATGATAAAGACAACCATTCACATCATTTTATTTATATCAGGAGCTGTTGGAGCGGGATTTAGTTTCTGGTATCTGTTTAACCAGCAGCTGTATTCTCGGGAATTGACGGATATCTCCTATTACGCTATGAAAATTAATCACGGTTTGTTTTTTATCTCTTTGTTTTTCTTATTCATTAATTTCTTTCTGAAAAGGAAATATCTCATTTTTTTTGGCATCATTTTAATATTATTGGGATTATTATATATAACGTTAATGCTTTCTTTTGAAAACACCAATTATTTATTTTTAATTCCTCTGACATTTTATTGTTTATCAGGTTTTTTTTTGTTAGGTTATGAAAAAAAATTTCGTTAAAATAAAATATTCAGTTTATTATTAGTAGTAATAATCTGAATATTTTTTCATTATCAATATTAACTATTTGCATAATCTTCGATAATCTATATAATAAATGGTGTAAATATCAGAAGTAAAAAGGATGATTTTGTGATAAAATAATAGTTGGTGATGAAATGAAAGACAATATTTATGCATATACTTTACAGGAATTAGAGAATTACCTGACAAATATTAATGAAAAAAAATTTCGGGCATCTCAGATATTTGACTGGTTGTACCAAAAAAGGATCGACAGTTTCTCGAAAATGAATAATTTACCCAAGAGTTTAATCGGGAAATTAGAGGAATCCTTTGATATCAAGGTCTTGGAATATGATATGAAGCAGGAATCAGTGGATGGTACGGTGAAGTTTTTATTTAAGGTACGGGACGGACATTACATCGAATCGGTGCTTATGGAGCATAATTACGGTTATTCCGTCTGTGTTTCTACGCAAATCGGTTGTAAAATGGGATGTACCTTTTGTGCTTCCACTTTGGGCGGTATTATACGTAATTTGGATGCCGGGGAAATTGTAAGTCAGGTTGTGGAAATGCAAAAGTATCTGGATAAGAAAAGTAAAAGAGTCAGTTCGGTTGTCATTATGGGTAGCGGTGAGCCGTTTGACAATTTTGACAATACGATGAAGTTTATTGAGATAATAAATCATGAGAAAACTTTAAATATCGGCGCAAGACACATAACGGTATCAACAAGCGGTATTGTGCCCCGGATTTATCAGTTTGCGGATATGAATTTACAGGTTACCCTGGCAATATCCCTTCATGCAACGACTAATGCGGTGAGAAGTATGATAATGCCGGTTAATAAAGCTTATCCTTTGGAAAAGTTAATCGAAGCAATCCGCTATTATAATGATGTGACAAACAGGAGGGTAAGCTTGGAATTTGGTCTACTTAACGGTGTGAATGACACGGTTGAAGAAGCTAAGCGTTTGGCCGATTTGGTTTCACCTTTACTTTGCCACGTTAATGTTATCCCGATTAACTACGTAATGGAAAGAGGGTATGAAAAACCTTCCCAAAATCGGATTAACGTTTTTGTGAAAGCATTGGAAGACAGAGGGATCAACGTAACCGTCAGAAGGGAAAAGGGTGCGGATATTGATGCCGCATGTGGACAATTGCGAGCCAAGAAAGCTAATTTAGATTATAAGGAGAATGTATGCCAGTAGGATTAATTGTCAAAGCATTGAGCGGTTTTTATTATGTTGAGGAATTTAATACGAAACTAATTTATGAATGTCGCGGACGGGGAGTATTTCGCAATAAAAATATCACCCCTCTTGTCGGTGACCGTGTGGAATTTCAGATAGGAGCCAATAATCAAGGATATGTTACGAAAATTGAGGAAAGAAAAAACGAACTGGTACGTCCGCAGATAGCTAATGTCGATCAGGTTTTATTGGTTTTTTCGGTTAAAAAACCGGATTTTAACCAACCTCTTTTGGACAGGTTTCTTGCGGTAATTGAAAGCAGTTTTATCAAGCCGGTTATCATTTTATCCAAAATTGATTTGCTTGATTTTGATATAGAACCCTATGTTGAGTATTATCAGTCGATAGGCTATACCATCTTAAAGACATCCAAATATGATTTGGATACGATTAATAAAGTCCTTAGTTTATTGGAGGATAAAATAAGTGTGTTGGCCGGTCAGTCGGGAGTAGGTAAATCCTCACTTCTTAATGCGATTAATCCCGCATTTGAGTTACGAACCGATGAGATTTCCCAATCCCTAGGAAGGGGTAAACATACGACAAGGCATGTGGAATTGTATAAGGTAGGCAATGGTCTGATTGCGGACACACCGGGTTTCAGCAGCCTTGATTTTCGTGATTTGGATATTGATGTGTCATTGCTAGCCCAATCATTTGTCGACTTTTTTGAAATAAGCAAGGATTGTAAATTTAAAGGCTGTCTACATATAAATGAACCGAAATGTGCCGTTAAGGCCAAATTAACGGAAAGCGAAATCTTTGACAATCGTTATTATAATTATAAAAACTTTTATGATGAAATAAAAAATCAAAGAATCATCTATCAAAAAAAATAGGAGGCGTAATTTTATGTTAGTAGCACCATCAATCCTGTCCGCTGATTTTAGTAAATTACGGCAAGAAGTTGAAGAAGTAACTAATTATGGAGCCGATATCATTCATTTAGATATTATGGACGGTCATTTTGTGCCGAATATCACCTTTGGTCCAAGTGTCGTTAAAGCGATAAGACCATATTCCAAGTTACCATTTGACGTGCACCTAATGATTGAAAAACCGGAAAACTATATTAAAACTTTCTTTGATTCCGGTGCCGATATTATCACCGTTCATGTCGAAGCCAGCGTTCATCTTCACCGTACCTTACAGGAAATAAAAAAACTGGGAATTAAAGCCGGAGTCGTAATAAATCCGCATACTCCCGTGGAAAATATCAAGCATGTTTTATCAATTTGCGATTTAGTTTTGGTAATGTCCGTAAATCCTGGTTTCGGTGGTCAATCCTTTATTGAAGACAGTCTGAATAAGATTAAAATGTTACGGGATATTAGAGAAAAGGAACATCATCATTATTTAATTGAAGTGGACGGCGGAATTAATCTAGAGACGGGTAAACTCTGTAAAGATAGCGGCGCCGATATATTAGTGGCCGGTTCTTATGTTTTTAACAGTAATGACCGCTTAAAAGCAATTAATTCACTGAAATAACTGAGGTAGTAAGATGATTGTAAATATTATCGCCGGCAGTCCGTTTGATTGGGAAATCATCAAAAAACATCCGGCGGATTATACGATAGGTGTGGACTATGGCGCTTATCAGGCGATTATGCATAAGGTAAAACTTGATACGGTATTTGGTGATTTTGATTCCGTTAAGCAGGATGAATTTGATAGACTTGTCAAGAGTTGTCCGAGCATAAAGCGATATCGGAAGGAAAAGGATAATACCGATACCGAGCTTGCCTTCACTCATGCCTTAAGCTTAAAGCCCAAAATAATTAATCTGTTTGGCGTAACAGGGAAAAGAATCGATCACTTTTTAGGTGTTTTGTTTTTATTTAAACATGTCATTGATACGGATACTGAGTTATACATATATGATGATTATAATAAAATCTATATAAAAAAACCCGGAAAACACATAATACAAAAAACCGATTATCAGTATATCTCCTTTTTTGCTTATGATATTCCTTTGTCACTTACACTTACTCATTTTAAATATGAGTTGAATAACCATTTACTGAAAAATGAAAACACATTATGTGTAAGCAATGAATTCATTGATAATTACGGAATTGTATGTTTTTCCGAAGGGATTTTACTTATTGTCGAAAGTCACGATTAGATTATCATATCTTTGGGTCATTTATCATAAAATATACCAGAGAGCTTATCTAAGGGGGTAATGCGTTTGAAGTTTTATACTATCAAATTACCAAAGTTTTTATCCGCGATCGTGACCTTTATTTTGCGTTTATTTAAACGTAATAAATAAAAAGGATCGCTCCAAAAAGGGAGCGATTTTTTTTAATTCATTAAATAATTTTGCCATTTTTAACCGATATTAATAATGGTGATATTATGCGAATCTGTTATTCAAATATCGGTATTGTACTCATTCATGGTTTTGGCGGTGATACCAAAGACGTATTACCACTGACAAACAAATTGTCCATGCTTGGTTATCAGGTGGAAACACCACTTCTTACGGGACATACGGGAAAAAAAGACGATATGAAAAAAGCTAACTATAAGGATTGGATAAGTGATGTCGAGAACGCCTATGTCAGGTTAAAAGAAAAATGTGACGAAATAATCTTAATCGGTTTTTCAATGGGCGGTTTATTATCCTTGCAGGTTGCGAGTAAATTTAAGGTCAAGGGAATAATTACCTTAAATACGCCTATTTATATCGGAAGTATAATAAATGCCTTAAAATTGATTATAAATGATATTATTCATTTTAAATTTCATAATATCAAAAAAATGTACCGTACCGTCATGCGTTTACCGATAAAGGCATATTGGAATTTTAAATGTTTATTGAAAGAGACAAAAAGAATCCTGCCGTCAATTAATTGCGACATATTGGTGAATCAGGCAATTAATGACGAAGTGGTCAAATCTAAAAGCGCGTATTTTTTGCATGAACAAATTCCAAGTAAAAATAAAAAGGTAATGTTTTACAATAACAGCAATCACTTGATCCTCCACAGCGAAATCGCCGAAGAAGTCATGATTGATTTGGTTAAGTATATTGAATGTTTCAAATCTTAAAAAATTGCCTGGTATAATTACGGCAATTTTTTATTTTCAGGTTATTAAGTATGTTCAAATCAGATTATTTGATAATAATATATATAAACCATGATAAATAAAAAAAGGTCCATCTTCTGAACCTTTTAATCATACTCGTTCTACTTTACCGGATTTTAAAGCACGAGCTGAAACATATACTCTTTTTGGTTTTCCATCTACCAAGATCCGAACTTTATGTAAATTAGCTTTCCATGTTCTTTTAGTAGAGTTTAATGCGTGTGAACGGTTGTTTCCACTTTTTGTACGACGACCTGTAATTGCACATACGCGAGCCATAAATAAAACCTCCTTTATAGGTATTATACCTCATTTGACTATCTTAATTTATCATAAAACAAGTTTTTTTTCAAGTTTTTTTAACATAATATAGAGGAAAAGTGTTAAAATGATAAAAGGAATGAATAAAAATTGTTGTATTAAAAATCATTTTATAGTAAAATTTAATAGTAAAAGAGGAAGTGTAATCTTTTATTATATATGTTAGGAGGCTTTTAGTATGAGTATCCATATTGAAAGTGATTTTGGAAGAATTGATGTGTCTACTGACGCTATTGCGCAAATCGCCGGAACTGCCGCAACTCAATGTTACGGTGTTGTGGGGATGGCATCAAATAATCAATTAAAAGATGGTTTAGCTGTTATTTTACGTCGTGAAAACTATGGTAAAGGCGTTTCAATTCGCAGTGAGAATGATATGATAGATATTGATTTATTTGTTGTGTTAGGTTATGGCGTTAAAATTTCCGAGGTTTCACTGGAAATTCAAAAGAAAGTAAGATATGATGTAGAACAATATTTTGGTAAAAAAGTAAGAAGTGTGAATGTTTTCGTACAGGGAGTACGCGTCATTGATGAAAATTAGGAGGTAGTTTAAATGTCAACTTTTAAAATTGACGGCTCTTTGTTTAAACAAATGATTATCAATGGAGCCGTTAATCTTGAGAATAATTCTGATAGTATCGATCAGTTGAATGTTTTCCCTGTACCTGACGGGGACACTGGAACAAATATGAAATTAACTCTAAATTCTGGAGCTAAAGAAATCATAAATTTAAACTCTAATTCTATTTCCGAGATTGCGAAGAAATTATCAAGGGGCTTATTAATGGGTGCCAGAGGTAATTCCGGCGTAATTTTATCGCAATTGTTCAGAGGATTTGCCAGCGGTGTCGAGGGCTGTGATAATGTTGATACCGTGGGTTTTTCCAAGGCTTTGAAAAAAGGTGTGGAAACAGCTTATAAAGCCGTTATGAAGCCTGTTGAAGGCACGATTTTAACCGTGTCAAGAGAATCGGCTGAAGAAGCCTCGCGTATGGCCAATCCGGAAATGTCTTTTGAAGAGCTTTTGGGAAGATTATTAGCGGAGGCTAAACGTTCCTTAAACAGAACGCCGGATTTATTGCCGATCTTAAAAGAGGTTGGCGTCGTCGATTCCGGCGGAGCCGGATTAGTAACCATTTATGAAGGTTTTGCCAAAGCGATTAACGGTGAAATCTTAAAATTGAATGAAACAAAAGAAAAAAGTACGCAAAATGCCCAATCGCAATTTGCGACGGAAGATATACATTTTACCTATTGCACGGAATTCATCCTACAGTTAGATAAAGAAAAAACCAAGACGAATCCGTTTACGGAAGCGAGATTATCCAATTTCTTATTAAATATCGGGGATTCGTTAGTTGTCGTACAGGATGAGGATATGGTCAAGGTTCATGTTCATACCAATGAACCGGGAGTTGCGTTAAACTTTGCCCAAAAATACGGTGAATTCTTAAAATTAAAAATTGAAAATATGAAGGAACAGCATAGTACGATTGTTTCCGAAGCAGATGCCTCACATGAACCAAAAAAGGAAGTTGAGAAGAAGGAATACGGAATTATCGCTGTTTGTTCCGGTGAGGGACTGGCTAATATCTTCAAAGAAATGGGCTGTGATTATATCATCTCCGGCGGACAGACAATGAATCCGTCCACGGAGGATTTCTTAAAAGCCATTAAAGAAGTAAATGCGAAAAATGTGATTATTTTACCGAATAACAGTAATATCATCATGGCTGCCAATCAGGCCGCAGAAGTGACGGACGATGTATTGGTCAAGGTCGTTCCGACAAAAACAATACCACAGGGCTATTCATCACTGTTAATTTTTAATCCTGCCGCCGATATTGAAAGTAATTATAACGGTATGCTCGAACAGATGAATGAAGTTAAATCAGGTCAGGTTACCTATGCCGTCCGGGATACGCAATATAACGGTATCGTGATTAAGAAGGATGATTACATGGGAATATTCGAAAAGAATATTGTCACAAGTGATCATAATCGTCTTGAAGTCACCTTATCATTGTTAAGTAAAATGGTGGATGATGAAACGGAAATAGTCACCGTCTTTTACGGCGATGATGTAAATGAAGAAGAAGTCGAAAGCATCAGTGAATTTATTGAAAGTAATTATAAGGATGTCGAACTGGAAATCTTAGAGGGTAATCAACCGGTATATTCTTATATTATCGCCATTGAATAATATTGAAAATAAATATGGATTAAACGGATCTGTTTAATCCTTTTTTTCCATAATAAACTTAAGGAGGAGCCTCATGAGTAAACATCGAATTTATACTACAAGTGTTGCCAGTGTTTATCCTTACTATATATCGAAGGCAGAAAAGAAAGGGCGTACGAAAACCGAAGTTGATGAAATTATCCGCTGGTTGACAGGATACAGCCAGGAGGAATTAGAAACACATCTCAAAAACGAAACGGACTTTGAAACCTTCTTTACGAAAGCACCGCAACTAAATCCTTCGCGTAATTTAATCAAGGGTGTAATCTGCGGTGTAAAAGTGGAGACTATCGAAGAACCGATCATGCGGGAAATCCGTTATCTAGATAAACTGATAGATGAACTAGCAAAAGGTAAAGCGATGGATAAAATTTTGCGTAAATCAGAATAAATACACTTTTATAGTGTATTTTTTCATATTTTAGATATACTATAAGCGAAAATCCTTTTATTTCCAATACTAAATATGGAAAAATTAATGTAAAAGTGATTGACAAATATTCAATATATGATAAAATTAGTTTGTACTTCAAAAGATTTGAATTGCAAACTATTTGAAATACTAAATAATAAGGAGCTATATATGACAAAAATCGCTATACTAACTGATAGTTCATCATCGATATACAATGTCAAGCATCAGTATGATAATTTATTCAGTATCGACTTGCCATGCTTTATTGGTGATGAGATATATAAAGACTTTGCGGTAAACGGTGATGAGGTATTTTACGAAGCACTAAGAAACACGGACAGAGTACCTAAGACCAGTCAGCCATCGGTTGGCGAAACACTGTTGATGTATGAAAGAATAAAAGAATTGGGTTATACTCATATTATTTATTTGCCGATATCCAAAGAATTAAGCGGAACCTTTCAAAACGGACATTTAGCAAAAGAGATGATTGAAGGCATTGAAATCGAAGTTGTCGATACGAAAACGACAGTATCCGTTTTGGGAAGCATGGTTTTGGAAGCTTGCCGGTTAAGCAGATTGGGTGATGATGTTCAGACGATAGTTGATAAAGTATTGGCTTTAAGAGAAAAATCCGGTTATTATGTGACTTTAAATGATTTGACCGCTCTGGTAAAAAACGGAAGGCTGTCAAATGCGAAAAGCATTGTCGCTAATCTTCTGAAATTAAAGCCGGTGATTACTTTAACTAATGAAGGTAAACTCGTAAGTCTGGAAACGGTGAGAACTTATAAAGCTGCGATAAAAGCAGTGGTGGAAAAGGTTGCGTTAGAAGTTGATCAGCACAATGGAGTTGTGCATGTATCCTATACCGATAACACAAATGATTTAGAATATGCCTTAGAGATAATTAAAGAACGTCTGCCGCATGCCAAAATCGAAACCTTTACATTACCGGCAACGATTGTTGCTCATGTAGGTTTACAGGTATTAGCGGTAGGTTATGTAAATTATTAATAAAAAATGGAGGAAAAAGAAATGGTATTTGAAAAAGTATGTGAAATTATCGCGAGTGAATTAAGTGTTTCAAAGGAAGAAATTAAATTGGAAACACATCTACAAAATGACTTAGGTGCGGATAGTTTGGATGCTGTAGAACTTGTGATGACTATTGAAGAGGAATTTGACATTGCGATTCCGGATGATGTTGCACAAAACTTAAAAACAGTTGGCGATATCGTAAATTATTTAGAAAATTTAAAGAAATAAAACTTAAGCGATATTAAATATCGCTTTAATTTTTAAGGATATACTTTGAACTTCAAATTAATATTTATTATTGGAGGGAATTTATGGACTTCAAACAAATTCAAAATATCATTAAAGATTTTGAAAATTCGAATATTACTAATCTAGAAATAGAATTAGATAATTTTAAAATAAAACTGACTAAAGATAATGTAAATAGCGTGGTTAAGGTTCAGGAGGTAAAACAACCGGTCGTTCAAAATGAAGTAAAGGAAAGTGCCGGATTTAAGGTCAAGTCTCCACTGGTCGGAACATTTTATGCGGCAAGCTCTCCTCAGGATAAACCATTCGTAGCCGTCGGTCAAAAGGTTAACAAAGGTGACACCCTATGTATTATCGAAGCGATGAAAATTATGAATGAAATCACGGCACCAATTTCCGGTGAGATTGAGGCTATTCACTTTCAAAACGGCGAACCGATTGGTTATGATGAAGTCATTATGACGATTATTTAGAAGGTGTGAAAATGCAGAATAAAATTTTAATCGCAAATAGAGGAGAAATAGCCGTAAGAATAATTCGTGCTTGTAAAGAATTAGGCATCAGCTGTGTCGCCGTTTATTCAAAAGCCGATAAGGAAAGCTTACATGTAAAATTTGCGGATGAAGCGATATGTATCGGCGATGAAAGAAGCATAAACAGCTACTTAAACATCAACAATATTATCAGTGCGGCAATCGCTACCGGATGTAATGCGATTCATCCCGGATACGGATTTTTATCGGAAAATGAGAAATTTGCGGAAATCGTTGAGAAATGCAATATCAAATTTATCGGACCGCATCACGAGGTCATAAGTAAATGCGGTAATAAATCAATGGCCAAAATCATCGCCAAAGAAAGTGGTGTGCCGGTGGTTGAAGGCTCCGACGGCGTTGTCGAAAATGTTTACGAAGGCTTGAAAATAGCCGGAAGGATTGGTTACCCGATCCTCATAAAAGCCGTAAGCGGCGGAGGCGGTAAGGGTATCAGCATTGCCAGAGATGAAATTGAATTTCAAAAGAATTTTGAAAAAACAATGATGGAGGCGGAAGCCAATTTTGGTGACAAGTCCTTGTATATTGAAAAGTATATTGAAAATCCGCGGCACATTGAAGTTCAAGTGTTGGCAGACCGTTTCGGTAACGTGATTCATCTGGGGGAAAGGGACTGTTCGGTCCAAAGAAGGAACCAAAAGATGATTGAGGAAGCACCAAGCCCGTTTATCAATCCGGAAATAAGGGAAAAGATGGGAGAAAACGCCATTGCCATCGCCAAACATGTCGGCTATGAAAGTGCGGGTACGGTTGAATTCATTGTGGATAAAAACGGCAACTATTATTTCATCGAAATGAACACCCGGGTGCAGGTGGAACATCCGGTTACGGAACTCGTAACAGGTGTTGATATTGTTAAGGAACAGATTAAAATTGCCTATGGTCAGGAATTATCATATAAACAAAATGATATAAAGATAAAGGGACATGCGATTGAATGCCGCATTAATGCCGAGGATCCGGCCAATAATTTCTGCCCTAGTCCCGGAGTCGTAAAAAATCTGGTCTTTCCCGGAGGAAACGGGGTCAGGTTGGATACGCATTTATACAGTAATTATGAAATTCCCCCATTTTATGATTCAATGCTGGCCAAGGTCATCGTTTACGGTAATACCCGAAGAGAAGCCATTAGAAAAATGCGGGTGGCCCTTGAACAGTTTGTGATTGACGGCATAAAAACAAATGTGGAGTTTCAATATCTGGTCATGCATAACCCTGACTTTGTCAGAGGTGTTTATGATACCAGTTTTATTAAAAAATTCCTCGAAAATGGTTGGGGTGATAACTAATGGAACATTTTTTGGAAGATCGTAAATCAAAACTAAATATCTTCAAAAGAGAGATTCGCAAGAAAAATCTTAAGACAGAAAAGGTCGATATACCCGACGGTTTATTTACAAAGTGCGAAAAATGTCAGAAACTGATTTATAACGAGGATTTACGGAAAAATGAAAATGTTTGTCCTAGTTGCCATTATCATTATCGGATGAATGCCCAGGATAGACTGCGTTTAATTTGTGATAAAAACAGTTTTACGGAGTTATTTTCGGATTTAAGAACCGTTAATCCCTTGCAGTTTCCCACCTATGAAGAAAAGGTGGAAAGTTATCAGGCCAAAACAAATGAACCCGAGGCATTTATCTGCGGAGAAGGAAAAATAAACAATATTAAAGTAGCCATCGGCGTGCTTGACAGTTACTTCATGATGGGAAGTATGGGAAGTGTTGTGGGCGAAAAAGTAACAAGATTAGTCGAACATGCGACAAAAGAAAAATTACCGCTGATAATTTTTTCCTCCTCGGGAGGAGCAAGAATGCAGGAAGGAATATTATCACTAATGCAGATGGCTAAAACGAGTGCCGCCATAAAATATTTTCATGAGGCAGGATTATTATATATCAGTGTCTTGACTCATCCTACGACCGGTGGTGTCGCGGCGAGCTTCGCGACTTTAGGTGATATCATTATCAGCGAACCACAGGCTTTAATCGGTTTTGCCGGACAAAGAGTCATAAAAGAAACAATCAGACAGGATTTGCCCGAGGGATTTCAAACGGCGGAATTTCAACTTGAAAAAGGATTTGTTGATTTTATCTGTGAACGGAAGGAATTAAAATCAACATTGACGAAAATCCTATTATTACACAAAAAGGTGGAATGATTATGGAAATGTTAACGGAAGAACAAGTATGGAATAAAGTAATGCTCGCAAGACATCCCAAAAGACCGACCGCAAAGACCTTAATCGATTACTTAATTAAAGACTTTATCGAATTACACGGTGATAGATTATACGCTGATGACGCTTCGATAATCGGTGGCATCGGATTTTTGGGAAAATATCCCGTAACCATTATCGGCGAAGAAAAGGGAGTATCTACGGACGAAAAGATAAAACGCAATTTTGGTATGCCCCATCCGGAAGGATATCGGAAAGCATTACGGTTAATGAAACAGGCGGAAAAGTTTAATCGTCCCATCATTTTTATCATAGATACGCCGGGCGCCTATCCCGGTATCGGAGCAGAAGAACGAGGACAAGCCACAGCGATTGCACAAAATTTGTGTGAAATGATTAATTTAAGAGTCCCGTTGATATCGATTGTTTTAAGCGAAGGAGGAAGCGGCGGTGCGCTGGCGATTGGTGTAAGCGACGAAGTATGGATGTTTGAAAACGCCATATATTCGATACTTTCCCCGGAAGGCTTTGCGACGATTCTTTATAAAGACGTAAAGCTGGCTAAAAAGTGCGCGGCAATGATGAAATTGACCAGTGAAGATTTACTGGAATATAAAATCATTGATTACATCATTCCTGAGGTAAAGGAAGGATTGCAGGAAAATGAAAAATATTCACTGGAAATATTAAAAAAACAATTGCTTAGTAAGCTTAAAAAGCTGATGACAATCGATACGAAAGAACTATTGGAATCACGTTATCAAAAATACCGGTTAATGGGTGTTTATGGATCAATTGAACGTTAATACCATAGGAGATCTGTTTTTTGAATTTCAGTCCAAGCTGCAGTTTTTTGAACGGAAATTTCTGAAGGAATGTGGTATTGTTGATGTGACACCTAATGAAGTCAAGGTTTTATATATAATCGGGATTTCTAATATAAAATCAATGAGTGAAATTGCTGATAAACTGAAGATAACTCATGGGACATTATCTATAACAGTAAACAGTCTGGTAAAAAAAGGATATGTAATCCGTACGAGACATAAACAGGATAGAAGAATAATCATTTTGTATTTAACGAAAAAGAGCTTAAACGTCATTAAGCATTATGGGATGTTTTATTACGAACTGATAAATCAGTTAATCAACGAGCTTGAAAGTAATAAGGCAGCCGTTTTGAACGAAATACTGGAAAAATTAAACGATTTGATAGAAACAAATTTTTATGAAGGAATTGAGAATTATGAAGAAGATCGTGAATAATGTAAAAGTAGTCTCTACCGGTAGTTATACTCCGGAAAAAATAATGACCAATCAGGACTTTGAGAAAATCGTGGAAACAAGTGACGAATGGATTGTTCAAAGAACGGGTATTAAAAGACGTCATTTTGTCACGGATGAAAACACATCAGATTTGGCTTACAAGGCTGCGCTTAATGCGATGGAAAAAGTCAACTATGATAAAGAGCAAATTGACTTAATCATCGTTGCCACCTTTTCTCCCGATTATTTAAGCCCAGGTGTTTCCAATCTGGTTCAGGCTAAATTAGGTTTAAGTGACAAAGACATTACCTGTTTTGATATTAATTCCGGATGCACGGGATTAATCTATGCGTTAAACGTTGCCTCATCATTACTCAATAGCGGCAAATATCAACATGCTTTGGTTATCGGAGCAGAGGTTATTTCCAAAGTTGTTGATTTTACCGACAGAAATACCTGTGTATTGTTTGGTGACGGTGCTGGATGTTTAATCCTTGAAAATACCGATGAAAAGAAATTAACCTATGTTTATTCAACCAGTCAGGGTGAATTAGAAAAGACCTTATATGTCGATCGGTTTGTTCACATGGATGGGAAGAAGGTTTATCAATTTGCGGTTGGTGCCGTGGAGAAAGCAATCGTAAAGGTCTTGGAGGACTGTGAAATTACCATGGACGAAGTGACCGCGATTATCCCTCATCAGGCAAATATCCGAATCATTCAAAGTGTTGCCAAGAGTTTAAATATTGACATGGACAAATTCTTCTTAAATATTGAAGAATATGGTAATACTTCCGCGGCTTCCATCGCCATTGCGCTTGATGAATATGTAAGCAATAAAAAGAATGTAAAAGATGAAAAAATATTATTGGTAGGATTTGGTTCAGGCTTCACCTACGGTGCGGCTTTAATCACATTATAGGAGGATTATATGAAAAATATTGGTGAATTATTGAATATTAAATATCCTTTAATTCAAGGTGGGATGGCAAACATTGCCAATCATGTGCTTGCCTCAGCAGTATCTAATGCCGGTGGATTAGGATTAATCGCAGCCGGAGGATATGATGCGGAAACTGTACGTAAGGAAATCATCAAATGTCGTGAATTGACCGATAAACCATTTGGGGTAAATATTATGTTAATGTCACCCCATGCCAAAAATATTGCTCAGGTCGTTATTGAAGAAGGTGTAAAAGTCGTGACAACCGGTGCGGGTAATCCCGGACCTTACATGGAGGCATGGAAGAATGCGGGTATTGTCGTTATTCCGGTAGTACCAAGCGTAGCCTTAGCGAAACGAATGGAAAGAGCGGGAGCAGATGCGGTAGTCGCCGAAGGTACGGAATCGGGCGGACATGTCGGAGAATTAACGACAATGGCATTGGTACCGCAGGTTGTTGATGCTGTTTCGATACCGGTCATTGCCGCAGGCGGTATTGCCGATAAAAGAGGAGTTTTAGCCGCATTTGCTTTGGGCGCCAAAGGTGTTCAAGTGGGCACGGTTCTACTTGCATCCGACGAATGTCCGATTCATGAAAATTATAAACAAAAAGTTATCGAAGCCATTGATACCGATACGATTGTAACGGGCAGAACGACCGGAGCTCCTGTACGTGTTCTTAAAAATAAAATGGCCAGAGAATATTTGCGTATGGCTGACAAAGGTGCGAGTTTGGAAGAACTGGAAAAATTAACACTTGGTTCTTTAAGAAGAGCGGTCTTTGACGGAGACATCGACACAGGAAGCTTTATGGCCGGACAAATATCGGGCTTAATTAAGGAAAAGAAACCAATCAAACAAATCATCGAAGACTTATTTTTAGATGTTCATAATTATAAAGATAAGTTAGAAATCTTATAGGTGAGTTTTATGAAAAAGGTTGCGGTCTTGTTTGCTGGACAAGGTTCACAATATGTGGGAATGGGAAAAGAATTTTATGATAATTTTCAGGATGTAAAGAATCTTTATAATAAAGCTAGTGAAGTATTGGGATATGATCTTGCAAATCTGTGCTTTACGGAAAATGATTTAATCAATCAGACGCAATATACACAACCCGCTATTTTGGTTACTTCGATAGGAATATATCAAACCTTATTAAATACGACGAATATTAAAGTAGATGTCTTGGCGGGATTCAGTTTGGGTGAATACAGTGCTTTATATGCTAGCGGTATCTTTGATTTTAATCAGATTGTCTATCTTATAAAGAAAAGAGCACATTATATGGATGTCTGTGCAGCCAATAATCCCGGTAAGATGGCCGCGATTATTGGTCTGGAAACAAATTGTTTGCAGGAAATCTGTGATGAAGTGGAGAAAACAAGCGGTTTAGTCCGAATTGCGAATTTTAATTGTCCCAATCAGTTAGTGATTGGCGGTGTAAGCGAAGCGGTAAACGAAGCATGTGAAAAAGCACTAGCAAAAGGGGCCAAAAGAGCGGTTGTCTTAAATGTCAGCGGTGGTTTTCACACCCCGTTAATGGCCGAAGCCGCAAATAAAATCTACGAGGAAGTCCTTAAGATGACTTATAAAGCACCACAGATTGATATTGTGATGAATGCGACACATGATTATTTAAACATTGAACAATTACCACAGATTATGAAAAAACAAATAGAATCTTCGGTCTATTTTGAAGATTCAATCAGAAAAATGATTGATGACGGTGTAGAAACATTTGTGGAAATCGGACCCGGTTCGGTGTTAAGCGGGTTGGTCCGTAAAATAGACAAAGAAAAAAATATTATTTCCATTAATGAATTAGCTGATTTAGAGAGGGTGAAATCATGGATTTAACTGGTAAAGTTGCGATAGTTACCGGTGGTGCCACCGGTATCGGCAGAGAAATAAGCAAGACTTTAGCCAAATTCGGTGCCGATATCGTGATTAACTATAATTCAAGCAGTAGTGAAGCGGAAAGCTTGGTAGCTGAGCTTAAGGAAATGGGTAGGACAGCGTATCATGTTCAGGCAAATGTCGCTAAATACGATGATGCGCAAAAGCTAATCGACACAACGGTCGAAAAGTTCGGAAAGGTCGATATTTTGGTCAATAACGCGGGTGTTACGGCCGATACCTTGATACTGCGCATGAAGGAAGAAGATTTTGATAAGGTTATCAACGTAAACCTAAAAGGGACCTGGAATTGCTGCAAGCATGTTGTTAAACAGATGTCAAAACAAAGAAGCGGAAAAATCATCAATATTTCAAGTGTCGTCGGTATTATGGGTAATATCGGACAGACAAATTACAGTGCTTCTAAAGCGGGAATTATCGGTTTGACCAAATCACTCGCAAGAGAGCTGGCAAAACGAAATGTTTGTTGTAATGCGGTTGCTCCGGGATTCATAGAAACAAAAATGACGGAAAATTTAAGCGAAGAAATTAAAAATGAATATTTCCGTAATATTCCATTGGAAAGATTGGGTAAACCGAGTGACGTCGCAAATTTAGTCGCATTTTTAAGCAGTTCATTATCAGATTACATAACGGGACAGGTTATTAATTGTGATGGCGGACTTGTAATGTACTAAAAGGTAAGGTGATAGAATGAAAAGACGTGTAGTTGTAACGGGGTTAGGTGCTGTTACCCCTGTAGGAAACAATGTGGCAGAAATGTGGGAAGCGATTAAAAACGGTAAGAACGGAATCGGACCTATTACGCTGTTTGATGTGACGGACATGAAAGTAAAGATTGCCGGAGAAGTAAAGAATATTGATTTTGAACAATACATTGATAAAAAAGATGTCAAGCGTTTGGATCGTTCGATGATTTTTGGTCTAATTGCCGCAAAGGAAGCTTTTGAAGATGCTCGTTTGGAAAATGCGGAAATTGATCCGTATCGTTTCGGAACCTTTGTCACAAGCGGTATCGGTGGATTGGGCACAATCAATGAGGAAGCCAGAAAAGCCCATGAAAAAGGGGGAGACCGAGTTTCACCGTTCTTTATCCCAAACTCAATTATTAACTTAATCGGCGGTAATATCGCGATAAAATATAATGCGAAGGGTCCTGCTTTACCGGTTGTTACGGCATGCAGCGCTTCAACCAATGCGGTGGGGGAAGCCTTCCGTTACATTCGTGACGGATACTGTGACTTAGCTTTTGCCGGAGGTGCGGAGGCAGCCATCAATGAACTTGGTGTGGGCGGATTCGCATCGATGAAGGCTTTAAATATGAGTAATGATATTAACAATGCCTCAATTCCGTTTGATAAAAGAAGAAGCGGATTTGTCATTGCCGAAGGCGCCGGAGTATTGATTTTAGAAGAATATGAACATGCGAAAAAGCGTGGGGCAAAGATTTATGCGGAAATGGTTGGATACGGTACGACATGTGATGCCTTCCACATCACAGCTCCGGCCGAAGATGCCGAAGGTATAGCCAAATGCATTCAGTTTGCATTAGAAGATGCAAATATTAAACCTGAAGCGGTTGAGTATATTAATGCTCACGGAACATCAACACCGCATAATGACCGTCTGGAAACTTTAGGTATTAAAAAAGCCTTTGGGGAAGCGGCATATAATGTCAATATCAGTTCGACAAAATCAATGACCGGACATGCACTAGGTGCTATTGGCGCAATTGAAGCTATTATAAGCATTAAAGCAACGCAGGATGATTTGGTTCCTCCAACGATTAATTTACAAGAACCGGATGAAAACTGTGATTTAAACTATACACCAAATAAAGCCGTTACGAGAACAATAAATTACGCATTGAGTAACAGTGCCGGATTCGGCGGTCAAAATGCCTGTATCATATTTAAGAAATATACTGAATAAGGATGTGTTACCATGATTTTAAATAGTAATGAAATCCAAAAAATCCTCCCGCATCGATATCCCTTCTTACTTGTCGATCGCATTATCGAACTAGAGGAAGGCGTAAAGGCAGTAGGTATAAAATGTGTGTCCAGTAATGAAATGCATTTTTTAGGACATTTTCCACAGGAACACGTTATGCCGGGTGTTTTAATAATTGAGGCACTAGCTCAGGTTGGAGCGGTAGCCGTTTTGTCAAAACCAGAAAATAAAGGAAAAATAGCTTATTTTGCCGGAATTAAGGAAGCGAAATTTAGAGCTAAAGTTATCCCGGGCGATGTTTTACGACTCGAAACAGAGCTCATAAAAGTACGGGGTAGTATCGGGATAGGTAAAGCGGTAGCTTATGTCGATGATAAAATTGCCTGTGAAGCTGAATTAACATTTGCGATAGGTAATTAAGATGAGAGTAGAATTTTTACAATATGTTATTGAGTTTGATACTATTGAGTCGACAAACGAATACTTAAAACAAAATTATCAGAAATTGCCTAATTTCACGATTGTCAAGGCAAATTACCAGACAAAAGGACACGGACAATTCGGTAAGGTTTGGGAATCCAATTATAACGAGAACTTATTGTTTTCTTTATTAATAAAAAAAGATTTACCGTTTTTGCTTAAAGATATTAATTCGATCATTGTCAGTGCCATATTCAATGTTTTAGATGAATTTGACATTGATGCCAGATATAAATATCCTAACGATATTTTTATCGGTAATCGGAAAATTGCGGGAATTTTAATCGAAACTAAATATGATAATCAGGAATTGGAATATATGGTTATCGGTATTGGCTTAAATGTTAATCAGGAGCAATTTGTCACGGAATCAGCCATATCAATAAAAAACATCGTCAAAAAAGATGCGGATATTAATCATGTATTCAGACGTTTATTAAAACATTTATCAAACAATGTCTTACTGGCTAACTTAATGAACTTGGGTGATAAGGATGTCGACTAGAAGATTAACAGGTATATCACTATTTACATCACTAATGGTTGTGTTTACGATTATTCTGCCACCCATCCCAGTACCTATATTAAATATAAATGTGACATTGCAAACCTTTATAGTTATGCTGGCGGGTTTACTATTACGTCCGACAGATGCTTTTACAAGCATACTTTTATATGTACTGATAGGTGCTTTAGGATTACCTGTATTTAGTGGCTATAGTGGTGGACTTGGTGTTATATTTGGACCCACCGGAGGGTTTATTATCTCTTTTCCGATAGTCGCATACCTGATCAGTTCATTGAAATATAAAAAAAGTTTTTATTTAAATATCTTTTTAACCGGTTTTTTCGGGATTATCATCACTTATTTTATCGGTATAATTTGGTTTGATTATTATACTAATAAAACATTGGGTAAGATCTTATATGGTATGTTGATTTTTCTCCCGTTTGATGTCATTAAGTGTATTATGGCCTCAATAATCGGTTTGCGTTTGGAAAGCTTGACGTTTACTTTTAAATAAAGTAAACATATGATAGATTCATATATAACCTCTAAAAATCCTTCTTATAATTTGCGAAAAGTTACCTAATAATAGGTAACTTTTCACATTTTACCGTATTGTATACATGCTATGGCACAATCTAAACAAATCTTGGCACAGTGTTGTGAATAGTAATCAGGCCATTTTTTGCATTCATTACCGCATATTTCACATATATGGGCACATAGTAAGGCAAGCTGTTTGGAAAACTGACTGTTCTTAACTAAAAATAATGACTGAGTATCACAAATATTGGCACAGTCCTGTAAAAGCTTCAGTTGTTTCTTCCTTTCCGGATAATCACATTCCAGCAAATAATTCAACATCCTATGACATGTCAGTGAACAATCTTTAACTTGGTTTGTGATATTTTCTGTATGGTCTATATATTGATAACAAATTGGTTTATGATTCTCATAAACTGGTTCACAAAAATCCACATAGTCCATTTTTGCTTCCAGATGTTTATAAAAATCTTCGTCAGCATCATGTTTTTCACTAAAATCAGTATACTTACCCATGATGATATTCATTATACCTTTATCATACGTTAAGCCATCAAAATAATCTTCCATTTTATTACTCCTTCAGTTTGATTACATCACTAAATACTATGAATCATATAAGCAATATGTCATTGATTAGCTCATCATTATGTAAAATTGTGCGCTTGACTTTACTGGATGTAATATAAATAGAAAATGAATGTATTAATATATTTACATTTAAATAAATAAAGAGGATCAATTCCTCTTTTATTTAGGGCTTAATAAATTTTGTTTTTGTGCTTTTAAAGATTTAATATCATCGTTTAAATTTTTATATTCATATTGCAGTTGATATATTTGATTGTTTACGATGTTATAGGCTTTATCAACCTGTTCTAAAGCCCGGTTGATTTTTGACTGCACCATCATGTCGCTAAAAATATTGTCAAAGAAAAAGTCGGCAAATCTGAGCATATCACTGATATCAAGATTTATGGAAATATGCATATTTATATCTTTTAGTTCACGGGTATACTTATTTAATAAATATCGCAGCTGTTGCATATTATCTTCAGCTTTATCAAGATTAGAATGTTTTACCATATCCGAAATAAATCCGCCGCCGAAGATATCCCAGGTTCCCCAGTTTCTTGCTTTACTGAGTGCCTCTTTTATTGATTCTAACGCATATATTACTTCCTTACCGGCATTTATTGCTTCACCGATTTCTTTTTGATAATTCTCTTTATCAACGATATCTTTATTTATTTTTGACAGTGGTTCATATAATTCGTGACTCGTTTCCATTATCGTTTTTTCTTTTTCAACCAATAAATTGTTGTATTCTTTCTCTAGTTTATTAATCGAAAAAATTCTATCTTTATAATAATCAATATCTTTTTGTAATCTGTCCAGTGTATCGTTTAAATATTTATATTCGTACTCCACCTGTCCCAGTTCATTCTTTTCCTGTCTTATTTTCTCAGACTTACCGCCAATAAAGGTGTACCAGATTGATGTAAAAGTGAGCTTTTCTAATTTATCTACATCCTTTTTTTCTTTTTTTAGCTGCTCTAGTAAAGTATTCTTTTTTAAGCTGAGCTCTTTGTGCTCCTTCATGACTTCTTCAAGCTTATGTTGTAAGCTTTCTTTTTCCTTTAATTTAAATTTAATTTCGAGTAGCTCGCTGTCTAATTTTTCAATCACTTAAATCTCCCTTTCCAATATTAATTTAAAACTACATAATCCCTAAATCCTGGGATGGGATATAAATTACTAATAAAGTTCATTTATATTATATTAAAACTGATTGATAATTACAAATATTTATTATGCAAAGATTTAATTTATTGAATAAATGTAATGTTATATTTAATAATATATCTAGTATAAGTAATAAAGGAAATTGTTTATTAATTTTTATTGGATAAATTTATTAAATTCATGGAGATCATATATATATATGAAAAAAACTTATTGTTAT
>JAWLBU010000041.1:0-24523 GCA_041687555.1 Haloplasmataceae bacterium
CTTTTTTTAATGTTTAATTTAGTGGAATATGTAAGGATTATAGGAAAAATAGTATATAATAAGTTATTCGCAAATTATTATTCTTTATTATAATAATATTTATGGTAAAATAATGACGGTGATGATATGAAAATTAAGGAAATAATCGTTGTTGAAGGCAAGGAAGATACTAGAAGGCTTAAAGAAGTCTTTCCTGATATAGATACGATTGAAACAAGAGGAAGTGCCATTGATGACCGCACAATTGAATTAATTCGCAATGCTTGTGCTAATCGCGGAGTAATTGTTTTTACCGATCCTGATTATCAGGGGGAAAGAATTAGAAAAATCATAAATGAGCAAGTTCCCGGTTGTAAAAATGCATATATAAAAAAAGCAAAAGCAATAGATGAGCATAGAAATAAGGTTGGTGTTGAGCATTGCCGAAAGGAAGATTTAATCGAATCACTATCCTTCATCACAGTATTAAATGAAGAGGAAAGTGACTTAGAATATACGGATTTACTAGATTTGGAAATCATCGGTTGTAAAAACAGTCAGGAGATTAGGGAATATTTAAGTGATGTTTTACATCTGGGATATAATAATGCCAAGCAGTTTTATAAGAAGATAAAAATGTTTAATATATCTAAAGCCACATTAATTAAGTTAATAAATGATTATAAAAAAAGTAATGGTGAAGATGAATGAATAAAGATATCGGGACTTTATCAAAAACATTGGAAATAATTAATAAATACAATTTTCATTTAAAGAAGGGATTTGGACAAAACTTTCTGGTTGATGTCAATATTTTACGGAAAATCGTTGATTCGGCGGATATTTTACCCAATACGATGGTAATTGAAATCGGTCCCGGAATTGGTTCCTTAACCGAGCAGTTAGCTAAAAAGGCCAAGAAAGTAATCGCATATGAAATCGATCGTTCACTTATCCCGATTTTGGCTGAAACACTTCAGGGTTATGATAATGTTAAAATTATTAACGAAGATATATTAAAAGCTAATATAAGTGAAATGATCAAAAAAGAATTTAAAGACGATACCGATATCGCAGTGGTTGCCAATTTGCCGTATTACATAACAACGCCGATTCTCATGAATCTACTTGAACAAAAATTACCCATAAAGCGGTTTTGTGTTATGATGCAAAAAGAAGTGGCTATGCGCTTATGCGGAGGACCAAACACGAAGGAATATAACGCACTGTCAATTGCCTTACAGTACTACACCATTCCGAAAATAGTTTTAAACGTACCGCGAAATGTTTTTATTCCTAAGCCCAATGTTGACAGCGCGGTATTAAGGCTTGATTTGAGAGATAAAAGAGCTGTAAGTGTTAAAGATGAAGAATTCTTTTTTAAAGTTGTCAAGAGTAGTTTTAGGCAAAGAAGAAAAACCATTTTCAATAACTTAAAACAGTCTTTAAAAGAGATTAATCCTGATATGATAATTGAGGCATTAAATCGGGCAAACATTAATCCGTCAGCCAGAGGCGAAGCTTTGAGGATTGAGGAATTTGCCTATTTAAGTGATATATTATATGAATTGAGGGATAGCGATGTTAAGTGAAGCAATCATTAAAAGATGTTCTATCAGAAAGTACTTAGATAAGCCGTTAAGTGATGATCTGCTTGAAAAAATCCAATCTTTGATAAACGATGTCAAACCATTGTTTAATGACAGTAAATTTCAGATTGACTTTGTTAAGGACGGGAAAAACTTTCGGAATTTATTGGGCGGAATTATCGGCAGCTACGGTAAGGTTTATGCACCGCATTATCTAGTAGCCAGTTGTGATTCGAATACCTATGAAGATATCGGTTATATGCTGGAATATATTGTGTTAAAATTAACCGAATTAAATATTGGTACCTGCTTTATTGGCGGCGGTATAAAAAAGGATTTGTTCAAAGATTATTTAAGTTTACCCAGAGAATTGACACCCGTCATTGTTGTTGCGGTCGGTTATCCTGAAAATAGCGGGGTCTTCCGGAAAAGTGAAACGGAGTTTAAACGAAAGCCGCTGGAAAAAATCGCAAGTGGTGATTTTGAGCCATATGGAAATGTGATGAGATTAGTCCGATTATCACCTTCGGCAATGAATTTGCAGCCCTGGGAGTATCATTTTACTAGTGATAACGAGGTGGATATATATCGGGTAAAACCTAATATTCTTATTAAAAAATATATAAACGAAATGAATCGGATTGATTTGGGTATTTCCCTGTGTCATTTTGAGATCGGTTTAAATGAAATAGAAAAAGGTATCAAATTAGTTAATTTAAGCAAGGAGAGTAAGAATAAAATCTATTTTAACACAATTATTATCCGTACATCTTTAATCACTTCATCATAGTATATTATTAGGTGATTAAGATGATTAATGTGGGAGATATGGTTGGTAGAAAATCATATAATTATGATATTATTTTTGAAGTTGTTTCCATTGATGAAAAAGGTATCGCAGTATTAGTCGGAAAAACCATTCGTTTAATCGCAGATGCCCCGCTTGAGGATTTGGAACTGATGGATGACGACAGAGTTATCCGTGAAGAGGAAAAAGAAGAAGAAGTTATTGAAAACATGGTAAACCAGACGGTAAAAAAAAACCGTAAAAAATACTTAATGGGTAAAATTTTACATGTTGATGGCGATGGGAAATATATGCGTAAATGCCTGGATTTATATAAAAAGATGAATATTTATGCCATAGGGATTGAAATAAAAGAACAAGACATACCCGAGAAAATTATCCACTATGTCAGATATTTAAACCCTGATGTCGTTATTATTACCGGTCATGATTCCTTTAACAAAAGGGAAGTTGAAAATGTGGATAACTATCGTAACAGTAAATATTTTAGTCAGGCTATCCAAACTATCAGGCAGCATTATCCTGTTATGAATCAGCCGATTATTATTGCCGGGGCCTGTCAATCTCATTTTGAAGCGTTAATAGCTGCAGGGGCTAATTTTGCAAGTAGTCCCAGCAGAGTAAATATTCAGTCCTTAGATCCGGCCATTATTGCGGTTAAATGCTGTGCCACACCTACTACGGAACCGGTGAAGGTTTATGAAGCAATTGAAAAAACCAGTAATAAGAATGAAGGCATTGGCGGAATAGTCTCATTTGGAACGATGAAAACTCTTTATTATTAATAAAAACATTGATTTAATGACCCGTTATTAACTATAATAATAAATGTATGATTAAATACATTTATTTTTTTATTATTGGAGGTATTTTATGCTAATCGAAAAAGCTCCTGCCAAAATCAATTTAGCACTGGATGTTTTGGGTAAAAGAGAAGACGGATATCATGATTTAAAAATGGTTATGACATCGGTTGATTTATCTGATCGTCTTTCCTTTGAAAAAATCAATGAAAATGAAATTATTATTAATACGAATAAATATTATTTACCTACGGATGAAAAAAATTTAGTCTATAAAACGGCTAAATTAATTAAAGAAACATATCATATCGAAACGGGGATTAAAATCTATATTGATAAAAAAATACCCGTCGCCGCCGGATTAGCCGGTGGTTCAAGCGATGCGGCATGCACAATACGGGCGATGAATAAAATGTATAAATTAGGTATGACTTTGAATGATATGATCGAAATAGGCAAACAAATCGGTTCGGACGTACCATTTTGTCTTTATGGGAAAACGGCAATAGCCGAAGGCAGGGGTGAGAAGATTACCCCTTTGCAGAAGGTGCCGAAGTGTTGGGTTGTATTGGTAAAACCTCATTTTGGTGTATCCACAAAAGAAATTTTTGAAAATGTAAAGATGAATGATATCATTCACCCCAATGTAGACAATGTCGTTGCCGGTATTATGAAGCAGGATTATTCCCTGTTATGTCAATCGCTTGGTAATAGTTTGGAATCCGTGACCTTTAATTTATATCCTGAAGTAAAAGTAATCAAAGATAAATTATCCTCTTTAGGGGTGGATGCCGTCTTAATGAGCGGTAGCGGTCCCACCGTTTTTGCGTTGGTGTTAAAAGAACGTAAAGCCAAAAAGATCATTAACAGCATGGATAGGAACAGATATGAGACTTTTGCCGTGCGAATTTTGGGGTAATTTGTCAAATTTTTTGTTTTTTTGTATTGAAAACCCTTTCTTCTATGATATAATTAAATTGTGGTAACACAAAATGTAAAAATACTCAAAGTGAGGGGAAAAGCAATGGAAGTTACAAATGTCAGAATAAAAAAGATAGAAAACAAGAATCGTTTGAAAGCTGTGGCAACCATTACATTTGATGATTGCTTCGTGATTCATGAACTTCGATTAATTGAGGGGAAAAATGGATTGTTTGTTGCAATGCCTAGTAAAAAGAATACTAAGGGAGAGTTTAGGGATGTTTGTCATCCAATCACTAAAGAGCTAAGACAAATTATTGAAGAAGCAATAATCCAATCTTTTAATGAAACTGAGTAACAAAATAACAACCTCTATGTATTAGGGGTTGTTTTTTTATGCTTATCTACTTTATAGCTTTATATATACATGATATAATAATTTATAGAATTCTTGAGAGGAAGTGTAGGCATGCAAAATTTTGCGATAATACTGGCGGCCGGAAAAGGAACACGGATGAAATCCGATGAATATAAGATTTTACATCCGGTCTTGGGAAAACCGATGATTAGTCATGTCATTTCTAATTTAAATAAAGTTAATGTTAATAAGAAAATTGCGGTTGTGGCAAAAGATGCCGATAAGGTTAGAGAACTGTTAAAGGATGAAGTTATATTTGTCGTACAGGAAGAACAGTTGGGCACGGGTCATGCCGTCAGAATGGCTGAGGCAATTCTTGAAAATGAAGAAGGAAGTACACTTGTTATTTGTGGTGACACACCTTTAATAACGAGTACGACAATTGAAAGTCTTATAAAAAATCATAATGATTCAGCATCCGATGTGACCGTATTGACCACAATTGTGGAAAATCCGGCAAATTACGGTAGAGTAATTCGTGACGGTAATAACGAAATATTAAAAATAGTGGAAGATAAAGACACAAGTGATGAAGAAAAAGCAATCAAGGAAATAAACACGGGAACCTATTGTTTTAATAATAAAAAGCTGTTTAAGGCACTTAAACAATTAAAAAATAATAATAAACAAAAAGAATATTATTTAACCGATTGTATCGAAATTATTAAGCGGGAAGGCGGTAAAGCCCATGCAGTGATTACTTTAGATAAAGAGGAAACATTAGGTATAAATGATAAAGTAGCCTTAGAAAAAGCCAATCAAATATTAAAACGCCGTATTAATGAAAACTTAATGAAAAACGGTGTTACAATAATGGATAGTGAATCAACCTTTATTTCTCCTGATACAACTATCGGAACCGATACTGTTATTCTTCCCGGAACAATTTGTTTAGGTACTAATGAAATAGGTAATCATTGCGTAATAGGACCAAATACGGAGTTAGAAAATGTAAAGATTGGAAATAATGTTAAAATTAAGCATTCCGTGATAACGGACAGTATTATCGGAGATAATACAAAAGTAGGACCTTTTGCTCATTTTCGCAATCACGCCGTGATTGGTGAAAATGTCAGAATTGGTAATTTTGTCGAAGTTAAAAATTCAACCTTTGGTAATCACAGTAATGCCGCCCACTTAACATATATTGGGGATGCTTCGATAGGGAATCATGTTAACATGGGTTGCGGAACGATTACCGTAAATTATGACGGAAAAAATAAACATCGGACTGTCATTGAAGACAATGTTTTTGTGGGGTGTAATTCCAATTTAATCGCACCTGTGACGATAGGAGAAAATTCATATATTGCAGCGGGGTCGACGATAAATAAAAATGTTCCTAATGACACCTTGGCAATTGCTCGTTGTAGGCAGGAAAACAAAGAGGGATATGCGAAAAAATATCGAAAATAAAATTACAAGTTGCAATATATGATTAATGTAGGTAGAATATAATTTGGAGAAAAATTCTGGAGGTTTTTTTAAATGTATATTGACCAAAAAAAAGTCAAATTATTTACCCTCTCATCTAATTCAAAATTAGCACAAGAAATAGCAGAGGCATCAGGAATACCTTTATCGAAATGTGTTGTTAAACGGTTTGCCGATGGTGAAGTCAGCATTGATATTGATGAAACGGTTAGGGGACACGATGTTTTTGTCATCCAGTCGACAAGTAGTCCCGTTAATGAGCATTTAATGGAAGTGCTTATTATGATTGATGCCTTAAAAAGAGCATCAGCAAAAACCATTAATATTGTAATGCCATACTACGGTTATTCACGTCAGGATCGGAAAGCAAGTGCCAGACAACCTATTTCTGCCAAGTTAGTTGCTGATTTATTGCAGGCCGCGGGAGCTAGCAGGGTTTTGGCAATGGACTTGCATGCGGCACAAATTCAAGGTTTTTTCAATATTCCAATCGACAATTTTGTAGCGATGCCGATAATTGCTCATTACATTAAGGAAAAACTCTACACCCATGATTTGGTGGTTGTTTCCCCTGATCACGGAGGAACCACTCGTGCTAGACAATTAGCCGATTATTTAAATTGTCCTATCGCAATCATTGATAAAAGAAGACCTCGTCCTAATGTAAGCGAGGTTATGAATGTAATAGGTGAGGTTGAAGATAAAGTTGCAGTTATTATAGATGATATGATCGATACGGCCGGAAGTATCGTAAACGCCGCAAATGCCTTAAAAGAGCGTGGGGCTAAAGATGTATATGCCGCTTGTACACATGCCATTTTTTCATATCCGGCAAATGAACGGATTGAGGAATCAGTTATAAAGGAATGCATTGTAACGAATACAATCTGTTTGCCAAAAGAAAAATTAACACCAAAGATTACGCAGTTATCTGTCGGTGGTTTATTAGGTCAAGGTATATTGAAAATTATTCATGACGAATCAATTAGCAACCTGTTTTTACCTTAAAAAAAGTGATGACTTCCTTAAGGAAGTCGTCTTTTCTTGTAAGTGATGGTGATGCATATGAAACTCATCGTAGGGCTCGGCAATCCGGGCCGTATATATAGTAAAACAAGGCATAATGTCGGTTTTATGGTTATAGACGAATTTGCCAAAAAGGAAGGCATATCTTTTGCCACAAAAGTAAAGTTTAAAGGCCAGTTTGTCCAGACCACAGTCAAAAATCAATCGGTGATTCTCTTAAAACCGCATACCTTTATGAATTTATCCGGGGAGTCGGTTTTGGCGGTAAAACAGTTCTACAATATTAAGGAAGAGGATATAATAGTTATATATGATGATTTGGATTTGGCAAGCGGAATAGTGCGAATTAGACAAAAAGGCAGTTCCGGAGGTCATAAGGGTTTAAAGTCCATCATCGATTGTCTAAACACGGAAAATTTTCATCGGTTAAGAATTGGCATTGACCGCGATGAATTGATACCGGTTGTTGATTATGTCTTAGGTAAATTCACTGATGAACAATCTGATGAAATTAATCAGGCAATAATGATAAGTCTTGATGTAATTTATGATTGGTTGGAACATGATATTTTATATGTCATGAATAAGTACAATTAAGGA
Organism: Haloplasmataceae bacterium; assembly: GCA_041687555.1. Lineage (GTDB taxonomy): Bacteria > Bacillota_I > Bacilli_A > Haloplasmatales > Haloplasmataceae > JAWLBU01. Next base: position 7,579 of record JAWLBU010000041.1, read on the forward strand.
GTATGCATATGGACAGCATAATTCGTTATTTAGAACGGTTAACGGTAACGAAGGAAATAACTAAAGCTTTAACCGGACAAAATGAAAAACTTTTATTAAATAATGTCAATGAGAATCTGGTTTCCTTAATAACTTCTTATCTTTATAACCGGATAAACCAAAACATTATGATTGTGACATCCAATTTATATCAGGCGCAAAAAACATATGATAAATTAGTGCAGATGTTAGGTGAACAACATGTGCACTTTTTCCCTATGGATGAATTTATTTCCGCCGAGATGCTTGCTTCAAGTAATGAATTTCGGGAAGAACGGATTAATACGATAGTCAATATTATTGAAAATAAACAAGGGATTATTGTCACTCATACAATAGGAGCGGTAAGAAAATTACCGCCGCTTGAAATTATTGAAGAAAATATGATCACTTTAAAAAATACCGGGATTTATGAATTTGATGATTTACCAAAGCGCTTTGTCGCATTAGGATACAAAAGGGTAAGTATCGTGGAAAATTCCGGAGAGTTTGCTGTAAGAGGAGGAATAATCGATATTTATCCTTTAACCTCACTTCATCCGTATCGTATCGAATTTCTTGATGATATGGTCGATTCACTCAGGGTTTTTGATGAGAAAACGCAAAGAACGATACAGATGATTGAAGAAGTTAAAATAACACCAATTTATGAATTGGTTTATTCTGATGAGTTTAAACAAAAGGTAATCACCCAATTAAAACAGGAGTTTATGGAAAAAATCAGAGGTAAGAAGCAGGCTGTTATCGATAAACTTAACGAATATTTTGAACATGATATCCAGGATATTGAGAATTATCAGGATTTGGTACGAATACATAAATATATAACTTATTTTTATGAGGAAGACAGGACTATTTTTGATTATTTGCATAACGGACTGCTGATATTTATCGATTATCATAATATCCAAAACAATTTTAATAATTTTAATTTTGAATATCATGAGTTTTATACCGAACTGCTTGAGGATCATAAGACGGTATTTATACCTAAGCATTATCGGAATCTCGATTCTTTTGCTCATTTACCCAATAATCAGGTTTATATGCAGGAATACACCAGTTTTATAAAAGACATGAAATTTACGGGTAGCATAAATGTCAATAGTCGGAAAATCGAACAATACTACGGTGTATTAGAGGATTTTTACGAGGAAGTTAAGCGTAATAAGGATTTGAAGACTTATATCATATGTTTTCAAAATAAAACACAATTACACCATTTCCGTGAAAATTTGGAGGAACAAGGAATAACTTACGCGATAATCGGTGAAAGTGACCACATTTTAAAAAAGACGGTTAATTTATTGGTCAGTCAATTACCCGAAGGTTTTGAACTGTTAACGGAAAACGATAAAATCATCACTGCTTATGAATTATATAAGCGAGTAAATAAGGTTGTTAAATACCGTTCGACAATAAAAGAGGGACAGAGAATAAAAAATATTAACGAACTGAAAATTGGTGATTATGTTGTTCATAATACTCATGGAATCGGTCAATATATAGGTATTCAGACTTTATTGATCAACGGTGTGCATAAGGATTATTTACAAATTGCCTATAAAGGCGAAGATAAACTATATTTACCGGTGGAAAATATCGATCTAATCCAAAAATACATCGGTAATGAGGGAGCAAAGCCGAAAATATATAAAATAGGCGGTGCGGAATGGGCAAAAACGAAGAGCAAAGTCCAAAAGAAAATTAAGGATATCGCAAATAAACTTATTAGTTTATATGCCGAGCGGGAACGAACCCCAGGGTTTGCTTTTTCCGTTGATTCACCTTTACAGAAGGAGTTTGAGGAAGGCTTTGAATATGTCGAGACACCCGATCAGCTGCAGGCTATTGAAGAGGTAAAAGCCGACATGGAACAAAGTACGCCGATGGACCGCTTGTTATGCGGTGATGTGGGATATGGCAAGACCGAAGTGGCAATGCGGGCCGCCTTTAAGGCTGTTATGGATAATAAGCAGGTTGCCTATTTAGCTCCGACCACAATCTTAACTAAACAGCATTATGATAATTTTGTTAAGCGTTTTAGTGATTACCCGATTAATATAGCGTTGTTAAATCGTTTTGTCAGTAAAAAGTTACAGGATGAAATCATCAGTAAGATTAAAAAAGGACAAATAGATATTGTCATCGGCACACACCGTTTATTATCAAATGATGTTAAATTTTATGACTTAGGTTTGTTAATAGTGGATGAAGAGCAACGGTTTGGTGTGGAACATAAGGAAAAAATAAAGGAACTTAAGGTTAATGTCGATGTCTTGACTTTAACGGCAACGCCTATTCCCAGAACTTTACAAATGTCATTAATCGGAGTTCGATCTTTGTCATTATTAGAAACACCGCCCGCTAACCGTTATCCGGTTCAAACATATGTCTTGGAGGAAAATGATACGGTTATTAAGGAAGCTATCGAGCGAGAGCTTGCTCGAAAAGGACAGGTTTTTTTCTTATATAATCATGTTGAGGATATTGAAAGAAAGACTTTAAGACTCCAGGAATTGATACCCGATGCCAAAATAACCTATGCACATGGGCAAATGCCTAAAGAGCAACTTGAACAAACGATGTTTTCCTTTTTAAATAAAGAATATGATGTTTTGGTATGTACCACAATAATCGAAACCGGTATTGATATCGCGAATGCGAACACACTAATAATTAGCGATGCGGATAAACTAGGATTATCACAATTGTATCAGCTGCGCGGTCGTGTCGGCAGAAGTGATCGGATCGCCTATGCTTATCTCATGTATCCGAAACGTAAGGTATTAAGTGAAGTAGCCAATAAACGTTTGATGGCCATAAAGGAATTTACCGAATTAGGTTCAGGCTTTAAAATAGCGAAACAGGATCTGGCGATACGCGGTTCGGGTGATTTATTAGGGGCACAGCAATACGGTTTTATTGATTCCGTAGGTTTTGAACTGTATACAAAGCTTTTAGCACAGGCAATAAGTGAGGCAAAAAATGAAACGCAATTAACCTATCGGGAGGAAAAGGAAAACGAGGTTGATATCAGAGTATTGGTTGATGCCTATATACCGTCAGAATATATTGATAATGAATCAGTTAAAATCGAAATGTACAAAAAGATAAAACAAATCAGTACGGAACAGGATTTAATTGATTTGGAGAATGAGTTAATCGACCGCTTCTCCGAATATCCGAAACCGGTACAAAATCTTTTAAATATTGCCTTTATCAGAAGCTGTTGTCAGGATTTGGGTATCGTAAAAATGTTAGAAACCAAGACGACCGTCGAATATCAATTTAGCGATGAAGTAAGCAGTAAAATAAACGGTGAAAAATTATTTGCGATTGTAAACGAAGTCTCGCTTAATATCATTTTGAAATACATAAACGGACATATTACTGTCATGATTGAAAAACCTCGCTTGAAGGAAGATTACTTAACACTTTCGCGAAAATTATTTGTAAAAATTATCCACAGTCGAATAATGTAAAAAAATGAATAAATATGAAAATATAGAAAAAAATATATGTGGCAAGACAATTACGAAAGTGAGGTTATTATATGAAAGCTACTGGTGTTGTTCGTAGAATTGATGATTTAGGTCGAGTAGTCATACCTAAAGAAATTCGCCGAAACTTGCGTATTAGAGAGGGAGATTCGCTTGAAATATACGTTGATAATGCTGGCGACGTTATACTGAAGAAATACTCACCAGTCGAAGATTTAAGCGAGTTCTCACAACAATATGCTGATGCTTTATATATGGCAATTCAAAAAGACATCATTATTTGTGACCGAGACTCGATTGTAGCGGCAACTGCTAATTTGAAGAAAAAATACGTACAGAAAAAAGTAAGTGATCAATTAGAAAAATTTATGAATAATCGAACTTCAAAAGTGGAAAAGGACAATATTGAGTTAGAAGTTACTGAAGATAAAAAAGAACATCATAGTTATGTTGTTCAGCCAATTTTAAGTAATGGTGACTGTGTCGGGGCTGTTATCGTAATCGCTAATGATAATAATAAAGAGATTACGGATATTGATGTAGCTAGTTGTAAAACCGCGGCTTCATTTATTGGCAAATACTTAGAAGGTTAAAACTGTGACATAGCCCTTTTCTTACCTAAATGTATTTTAAAAATCAACTTTCAAGTTAAGTTGATTTTTTTTATTATTAAATATATAATAAAGTTCATAATTAGAAGTTTTAGGAGTGAAAACATGATTAATCATATCTTTTGCGACCTGGATGGTACTTTATTAAAGGAATTTTACAAAATCGACGAAGAGGATATCAAAGCTTTACAATTAGCACAGGAAAAAGGGATTTCCATTTCTATTGCGACGGGTCGCTTAGATTATGAAATAAAAATGCTCATGGAAAAATATCACTTTCATGGTTATCGTATCTCCCAAAATGGCGCGGTTGTTTTTGATGATAATGATAATCTTGTGTATGAAAAATGCTTGTCATACGAAGATGTTCAAGTGATTTTAAAAGCATTAAACAATAAACCGGTGATTATATTCTTTCAAACAGTTGATAGTTATTATGTGGAAAAGAAATTACCCGTCATTATTGAGTTTGAAAAAAACCAGCCATATATAAAATATAACGAAAATTCCAATATCTATAATGAATTAGCCGCTATGCAGTTGGTTACCATATCCATCTGGGCTGAAAAGGATTATAATATTATCATAAAGCAGGAATTAGATAAGGTTTTACCGTATCATATCGTCAGTTATGTTTCAAGTAAATATACCTTGGATATTACCCATATGGAAAATTCAAAGGGGAACGCGATTAAACATTTGCGTCTGCCCTTTAATGAAATAGCCGTTATCGGTGATAGTCAAAATGATATTTCGATGTTTAATATCACAAAGAAAAGCTATGTCATGGATGATGCTGATATATCGGTAAAAAAGCACGCACAATTTACGGTAAAAAATGTTAAAGAGGCTATTCTGGATATATTAAATAATAGGTGATGTTATGAAGGCTAAATTAATTAAGGGAGCTTTTGTGGTAACTTTGGCTTCACTTTTTGTGAAGGTTTTATCGATAGTATATAAAATACCTTATCAGAATATTACCGGTGATAAGGGCTTTTATATATATCAACAGATGTATCCCATATTTGCCTTAATGGGAGCTATGGGGAGTTATGCCTTTCCTTTGGCCATTAGTGAAAGCTTGGTTTTAAACAAGGATAAACAAAAGGAAACAATTAATTCAGTGTTCTTTTTTTTCTGGATGATTTCCGGGCTTTTTTCTTTAATATTTCTATTTATTAATATCGGTCAATTAATGGGAGATGAAAATCTAAAAACGCTTTTTTATCCCCTTATACCTTTACTTGTATTAGTACCGATTGTATCGATATTAAGGGCATTCTTATACAGTAATGAGGATAATGTTCATAAGGTTGCTTATTCTATTTCGTTAGAACAGTTATTCAGGGTATTATTCATTGTGTTTATCTTAATTTTATATATGAATAAGTATCTGTCCAATTTATATGATGTGGCATCATACAGTTTACTCGGGTTTAGCGTCGGTTTGGTGATGGGGATATTAATTATTATCCGTAGCTTTGATTTTACCCTGGTAAATTTCCGCTTTATCAATATTAAAGCGGGAATAACCCTGTTTAAAAGAGGGATGTTTCTTTTGCTTAGTGCCTCCCTTTTACTCCTTATGCAACTTATTGATAGTTTTACAATTATTAATGAATTAAGCAATTTGGTAAATGAAGAAAAAGCAATGGTTATAAAAGGTGTGTATGACAGAGGGTTACCAATCATTCAAACGGCAGTCTTTTTTGTGCCCCCGATATTATCCAGCTTTATGCCGCATATTGTAAGTAAGGAAAATTATCGCAAATTACTTACTTTGATCATCTTTTTATCGCTACCATCCACCATCGGTTTAATGATGGTAATGGAGGATTTAAATATCTTCCTTTTTAAAGATAATCAATATACATCCGTTTTACAAATAAATGCGGTTGTTGTCTTCCTTTATTCATTAATATTGACCTTATCGGCAAATACGAAAAACAATAAACTGATGACGTCAGTAATATTACTCGGTTTGCTGATTAAATGGATGGGTAATATTATTTTCATTAACCACATCTCGATCTTAGGGGCTTCCTTAAGTACTATTGTCAGTTTAACCATGATATTAATTATTTTAATCATCATAAATTATCAAGAAATTAAATTATCACCGATAATAATAGGTAAAATAATATTAGCTAACACGGTCATGTTATTGGTATTAAGCCTAATTCAAAACATTGATCTGTTTGGCAAAATTCTTTTAGGTTCCGGGATTTATTTTATAACGGCATATTCGGTAAAAATAAAGAAATCTGATTTACTAATTAGTAAATAAAAATAGGATAAAATTCCCATAATATTATAAAAATAGTATTGGAGGGAATTTTTTTATGTATCCCTGAATTAGACAGTGATCTTGTTGTTGATGTGTTAATAATTGGCGGCGGTATTACAAGCGCTTTGACAGCTTATATTTTTAAGGAAAAAGAAATAAATACGGCAATCATCAATAGTGAGCCCGTATTTAATAACAATGCGGAGATATATGACGATATAGATACCGGTTTAAACAAAACGCTGACAAATTTAAATAGCTATCAAAAAATTGACTTATTCTCTTTGTTTTTAGAATCATTATATAAATTTACCGATATTATTAATCATCTGGACGATAATTGTGATTTCGTAAGAAAACCAAATATCTATTGTGACGGTAACTTGGATAATCTTAGTAAATTTACCCTTCCTTTTAGTTCAAATTTATTATCATATAACAGTGGTACATCGGTTAATTTAGGAAAACTCGAAAAACAGTTATATCGATATTTATCTAAAAATAAAGTACCGGTATTTGAAAATACGACTGTTTATGAAATTAACATGAGTAATTGCGAAACACAAGTTGTCACAACGGATAAAAAACAAATTAAATGTAAGAAGTTAATTATGGTTAATCCGAGTACAAGCAGGCTGTTTTTTGATAAACCGGATAAGCTAATTATAAAATCTTTGCACAAGGTTAGCGGAAGCCTATATCAGATGCAGGACAGATACCTATACACTAACGGAATGTCCGAATTAAAATATTACTTTATACCGGTATTAAATAACAAGGGAGTCACATACCATTTTAACGATTTATCACTTAACCATGATGATACATATCCCTATATCGCAGTTGATGAAGAGTATCCGAATGTCTACTATAATATTGAAATGGATAAAGAACCGTTTTTATTTTCATTAATGGGAGCGATGCTTCTATCGGAAAAATATCTTGGTAATGATGATAAACGTCTTGAATTATTAAAAAATTTAAGATAATCGGCTATATGAATATAATGGGATATTAATATATCCTTTTTTTCATTTTTGAAGTAAGAGTTTTGTTTTATAGATAGTAATATGATAAAATGGATAAGAATATTAATAAGGAGATGATAAATATGTTGGATAAAAAGATCATTAAAAAGCTTTTGGTTTTACAAAAAGGAGAAATAACTGACTATGTCATTTATGCAAAATTGGCAAATAAACAAAAAAACAATTATAATAAGGAGCTGCTTAAGAAAATTGCCGATGATGAGCTTAATCATTATCAATTTTTAGAAACACATACTAAACAAAAGGTAAATCCGAGTCATTTTAAGGTCTGGATTTTCTTTATTATTGCCCGGATACTTGGTTTAACTTTTGGGATTAAACTGATGGAACACGGGGAAGAAGAAAATCAACTGATATATCAGGAACTATCTGATAAGGTCGAGGGTATGCAAAAACTGATCGATGATGAGGAAGAACATGAGAAACAACTTATCGAGGCACTCGATGAAGATAAGCTGAAATATATTGGATCGATAGTTCTTGGACTAAACGATGCTTTAGTGGAATTGACAGGTACTTTAGCCGGATTGACATTTGCCTTTGCCGAGGCTAAATCGGTAGCATTGGCTGGACTTATCACGGGTATTGCTGCATCATTATCGATGGGGAGCAGTGAATATTTATCGACTAAGCAGGAATCGAGTCAAGGATTTGCTTTAAAATCAGCACTTTATACGGGTGGTGCTTATGTGGTTGCGGTTGTGTTTATGATCCTGCCTTACTTACTCATCTCTAATGTGTATTTCAGTTTATTGACGACAATCGGAGTTGTCATCTTTATCATCTTTATCTTTAATTACTACATTTCGGTTGCCAAAGACTTATCGTTTAATAAACGTTTCTTAGAAATGATAACAATCAGTTTAGGCGTGACGGTAATCTCATTTGGTATCGGTGTACTCGTAAAGGAAGTTTTTGGCATTGATATCGGATAGAATTAAACAAGTTGAGCTATTGGCTCCGGCAGGATCGATGGAAGCATTAAAGGCAGCGATAATAAACGGGTGCGATGCGGTTTATTTAGGCGGTAATCAATTTGGAGCCAGGGCATATGCCAATAATTTTACCAACGGGGAAATAATCGAAGCAGTAAAGCTAGCGCATTTATATAATGTTAAAGTATATATAACTGTAAATACTTTGATATATGATGATGAATTTACCAAGGTGATGGAATATATTGACTTCTTATATCACAATGATGTCGATGCGGTAATTGTTCAGGATATAGGATTAATGGGTGTTATAAGAAATAACTATCCTGACTTTGATATTCATGCCAGTACGCAAATGACCATTCACAATACTTTAGGAGCAGGATTATTAAAAGATATTGGGGTAAAACGGATTGTTTTGGCACGGGAAAATACCTTGGCAGAAATAAAAAAGATCAATGAGCTTAATATCGATACCGAAGTATTTGTTCACGGCGCATTATGTGTTTGTTATTCCGGACAGTGCTTGATGAGTAGTCTAATTGGCGGCAGAAGCGGAAATCGCGGTCGGTGTGCCCAACCATGCCGTAAATTATATGATTTAGTAAAAAATGATGAAGTATTGGAAAAAAGAAAATATCTTATTAGCCCGAGGGATTTGAATACCATAAATCATCTGGATGAAATCATCGCTTCAGGAGTAGCCTCGCTTAAAATTGAAGGACGGATGAAGAGTCCCGAATATGTCGGAATCGTTGTGGGAACATATCGGAAGGTTATTGATAACTATTATAAATATCATAAAATAAATATCACAGATAGCGACATGAACAATTTAGCCCAGATTTTTAATCGCGGATTTACAAAAGGATTCATGTTTATGGATAATGGGCTATCGTTTATTAATAAGGATAAAAACAATAATGCCGGTGTTTTTTGCGGAATTGTGGAAAAAGTAAAAAATCGCCAGGTCACAATCAGAAATAAACTGCCCCTTAATCTTCAGGATGGGATTTATTTTAATGATGCCAATGTTGGGTTAACAATAACCCGGATTTATGATAAAAGCGAATCGGGCTTAATCACAATCGATGTCAATGAAAAAATTAAAGTCGGTGACAAGGTATATAAAACGAGGGATTATGCATTGGAAAAGAGTGTGAATTTATCCGATTACCCTAAAATTCCCCTTCATGCGGAAGTATACCTGCATATTGGCAGTGAGGCCAAAATAAAACTAGCCGATGATTTGGGAAATTATGTTGAAACCAAAACGGACTATATCGTGCAAAAAGGTCTTAAAACTTATCTGTCCAAAGAAAAAATAACCGAACAAATCAGTAAGCTCGGAAACACACCTTTTTATTTGGCTTCAATAAAAGTGGACATGGACGAAGAGATCTTTATTGTACTAAGTGCTTTAAATGATTTACGAAGAAATGCGGTTAACTCTTTGAAAGCTATTAGAGAAAAGCATCATTTACGGCATCAAAGTAAAACGTATCAATATCTTGATGATAGTATTCCTAAGATAAAAGAAACAGAGCTTATCGTCTTCTGTAGAACAATTGCGCAGGTTGAAGCCGCAGTGATGAACAATGTGCATAAAGTATATGTAAATGATGAAATATATAATCAGGTTAAGGATACCTATGAGAATATTTACTGTGTGACAAAAAGGATTAATCATCAAAGTCGGAAATCATTGACCGATAAAGTAGTAATATCGGATTTAGGCCTATTGTCGTTAATAAAAAATGAACAAGCTACGACCAATGTCAATCTCAATGTTACTAATTCCGAATCAATCAAATTCTTAAAGAAATTCAGTCTTAACAATGTGACTTTATCACCGGAAATGAATGATAAAACATATAAAAACTTATTATATAAAGATAAATCGATATTAGAAATCATTATATACGGGTATCTGGAAGTAATGGAAACGAAATATTGTCTGTTTTATGATAATTGTCAGAAACAATGTCAAAAAGGTGATTACTGGTTAGTTGATGAGAAAAAAGAGAAATTTATGGTTAACATGGATAATACATGCCATATGCATATTTATAACAGTAAAAAGCTGATTTTCGTCAATGAAATAAAGAAATTACTTGACTATGGTTACCGGAATTTTCGTATCCAATTTAATAATGAGAACTTTAATGAGGCATTAAGTGTCATAAAAGCTTATCAAGGTTTATTATATGATAATAATCAACAGTTAATTAAGACGATAATGGATGAACATAAAAAAATATGAATTTCACACATGGATATTTTAACAAAGATATTTTATAATATAGTAAAGATAATTACCAATGGGAGGTTATCTATGTACATTAATTTTAAACATGATCACAAATGTTTTAATTTTCGCGTAGCTTCCGTAATTAAAAAGGGAGATAAAATCTTACTTACAAGTGATGAAAATTATTATACTTTACCCGGTGGGCGTGTTTTATTTGGTGAAACGACGGAAAAAGCTTTGAAAAGAGCTGTCCTTGAGGAACTGAATGTACATATTAAGATCTCAAAATTATTGTCAATTAATGAGAATTTCTTTGATTATGGCGATGATGAATATCATGAATTGCTTCTGGTTTATTTATGTGAATTAGAAGAGGAAGTGGAAATTGATGATATCAATAACCGTCAAGTACATAAGCGGAAATATTATTTTATTCCGTTTAAAGATATTCTGAATTTAAACTTCAAACCGGAATTTCTTTTGAGTGATTTAAAAAATGTTTCTAAGGAAATCACTCATAATGTAAATAAATAATTTTAATTTGAGGGGGATGTTGATGAAGTAAATTAAAAATGCCGAAAAAATATTTACGATGGGTCCTTTAGGTATTCTTGAAAAGACCGATATCTTAATTGACGGGAAAAAAATCATTAAGATCGAAAGTAATATTGAAGTAAGTGATGATACTGAAGTAATCGATGCTTCAAACATATATGTCTATCCGGGTTTTATCGATGCTCATTGTCATATCGGTTTATTTGAGGAAGCAATTGGTTTTGAAGGTGATGACGGAAATGAAATTACCAATCCGATAACACCTGAATTACGGGCGATTGATGCCATTAATCCGATGGACATATCTTTTAAGGAAGCTTTGGCCGGTGGTGTTACGACCGTTTCAACCGGACCGGGTTCGGCAAATGTATTGGGCGGTCAGTTTACGATCATCAAATTAGCTGGTAAGCGCGTCGATGATATGATTGTCAAGGCCTATTCGGCAATGAAATGTGCATTTGGTGAGAATCCTAAACGTTGTTATCGGGGAAAGGGACCGGAAACAAGAATGTCCACAGCAGCCAGATTAAGGGAAACATTATTTAAAGCTAAAGAATATATGGAGAAAATGGAAAATGCTGAGGATGAATCGAAAAAACCCGCTTTTAATATGCAATACGAGGCATTAATACCTGTGTTAAAGCGGGAGGTACCTTTAAAAGCACATGCTCATAGGGCCGATGATATCTTTACTTCAATCAGAATAGCCAAGGAGTTCAATTTAAAGTTAACACTGGATCATTGTACGGAAGGGCATTTGATTGCCGATATCTTAGCGAAGGAAGGTTATCCGGCTATTGTCGGACCTAGTTTTGGTAATCGCTCTAAGTTCGAATTAAAGGAAAAAAACTTTGCGACACCTAAAATACTTCAGGAAGCAGGAATTAAGGTTGCCATTAACACCGACAGCCCGGTAATACCCCTACGCCATTTAAATATGTGCGCATCATATGCCGTCAGTGCCGGTATGGAATCATATGAGGCTTTAAAAGCCATCACCATTAATCCTGCGGAGATTTTGGGCATTGACGATATCGTAGGTTCATTGGCTTGCGGTAAGGATGCCGATATCGTTTTATGGAGCGGTGATGCCTTGAATATTCAAAATCATCCTTTGGTTACGATTGTGAATGGAAATGTTGTATATAAAAAATAATCAAAAAAACTGTCTATTTGTTAACTTACTTCGTATATAATATTAAGAGATAAATAAGAGATGGGAGGTATTTATATGAAGAAAATATTTGCTTTCTTAATCTTTCTTGTTTTTATTGGGATATTAAGCAGTTGTGACGATAATCCGCAAGAAATGGGAAGGAGATTGGATGAAACCTTATCCACTTTAAAAGGTGAAGACAGTGTTATCCTTAATTTTGAAGTAAAATATGAAGAGGAATTTGAATATGATATTTACATTAATCATAAAAAGGATTATCAAGGATTGCATATTAAACTACCTGGTGAAAGTATTGATTATCGTTATGTAATCAAGGATGTGGAAGAAGGTAATTATTATTATTATGAATATAATATATACAATACTGATTCACATCGTTTCAGCAAATCAATTGCTTCAGGTAAAGATGATTATGTATACGATAAATTATCCTTCGATGATTATGACATACCGAATTTAACCTTTTCAATTGAAGAAATCATAAATATGATAAATAACAACAAGGTAATTTATAAAATTATTACTAGTGATGACGAAAGACTACAGGATTTACAATTATATGAAATAACCTTTGATCTCGATTATTTTGTTGAGCATAATCCTGATGTTTTAAAAGCTCTTTATGGAAGAAAAATAAATAATATGGATATTTTAAAAGATAAAAAGCAGACCATCGTATTGGGGCATCATAATGAAACTGACAGATTAAGATATTTTGCTTACAGTCAAAACGCTATTTTAGAAGCTGTGCATGCGAACTATAAAAACTTGGATATTAAGATTTTTATCGAAGCGTATGGTCAGGAAGCAGAAACATTGATGGAACCGTTAGAATCATCGGATGTTTTTCCTAACGAAAATAATACAATCGATAATTAAACAGGGAAAAAGATTGTTGACTTGGTTAACAATCTTTTTATTTATCATTTACATTTAAATATGATAAAAGTATAATTATATAAATAGGGATATAATCGCTAGTATAATCATGATTATACCCGCATAATAATCCAGGTTTGCTTTTAATAAACGTTCCGCCGTTTTTTTTCCTATTGATAAAGCAAGGAAAGTCATTATACAGCTAACCGTGAAAAATAATAGGGAAACTATGGAAATGTGGATATGATTAATAGTGGTAAAGGCGATTCCCGCCAAAAAACTGTCAACACTTACCGAAAAGGCAAATAAACATTTATTTAGATAATTCCGAATATTATAGATCTTATCGTTATCCTTTTTGCACAACATCATTAGTCCTATTACAGCTAGAATGATAAAAGCGATAATCTGTAATTTGTTTTCCAAATAGGAGGCTAGATTTATGCGGGTAAAAACAAAAAAGGCAAGAAAATAGCCTAGTAAAGGCATTAATAAATGGAAGAGACCGACCATGAAACAGGTGATTAGTGATTCTCGTTTGTGTTTAAAAGTAGAACCATAGATTAAGCTTAGGATAAATGCATCAACACTTAACGCCAATCCGATCGTTAATCCGTATATTACAGATATAATCACATTATTCATGCTTGATCACTTCCCTTTAAATATTATATAAGGTGAAATTATGAAAAGAATAAACAATGAAGAAAAAAGACAATTAGGGTTTATCATTCATTACTATCGGAACATGTATTTTCGCAGTAATATGAAAAATGCCGAGGAATTTAAGCAGGTTAATTTTTGCAGGGATATCTGCTCACAAACCCAATTATCTAGATTAGAGAACGGGGAACCGGTTAAGGATAATTTAATATATGAATCTCTGTTAAGTAAATTAAATTTAAGTTTAGAGAAAGTATCACCTAATGATTATAACCTAATGATAACCTATTTTGATAATATTCTTACCTATCAAAACGATGATTCGGTAATAATTAATTATAATGATTATGTGATGAAAATTAATTATTTTCAAAATATCTTTAAAAAGAATATCATTTACACCCATTATAATTATGCTTTGGAATTCATTCTTTCCGTATTGAATGAGGATTTGGAAGAAGCGGATTATATAATTGATGATGTGGAAAACACTCTCGATATTTTTTCGGCAAAACAGTTAATATTGACATTACAGTATATAGGAAATTATTATTATTTAAAGAAAGAATTTAATAAGGCTAATAAATACTATTTATCAGCCATTGAACATATGCATAAAAACAATATAAATAATCCAATTATTTATATTGAAGTTGCGGAAAATGAAGTTATGCTCAATAAAGAGCTGTATGCGGTTGATAATTTAAATAAGGCTTTAAGTTATTATTTGCATACGCATCATTATGAAAAATTAGCGAGAATCTATTATTGTTACGGTTTAATCTATTTAATTAATAAGCATTTGGTGGACGGAATTGACTTTTTGCATAATTCATTACATTATAGTAAATTAAAAAATAAGTCCTCACTTATATTAAAAAACTATTATTTAATAGCCGTAGGATATTATTTGTATAACATGTTTGATAAAGCGTTAAATTACGTTTTGGAAGCTGAAAAATTCATGGAAAATGATGAGGGTAAAATATTAAGGTTTATCATAAGTATGAAGAAAGAACCTACCGAAGGAGTAATATTAAAAACGGAAATATACTATGTAGTAACTAGACTTTACCTCGAAAAGGAAGATAGGGAAGAATTTTTTGAAAAAAACGTGAAAGATTATATATTAGAATTACCCGATGCGGTAAGGTTAATTGTTTTATATGATATGTATTATTATTATAAAGATAATAAGAAGTATAAAAAAGCTTTGGAATTGATTGATACTTTTTTATTCTAAAACTGAATATAACAAAAAAAACGGTAATAGAAAGAGTGTAATTTACTAAATATTCATTTTAATAGATTAATTTATCTTTTAATCATATAATTAATAAGGAAATGTGAGGTGAGTGTTATGGAATGGTTAGTTCCGCTTATTTGGCTGATTATTGCGATTTTATTAATTATTATCGAATCTACGACTTTTAATCTACTTACGATATGGTTTGCGGTAGGTGCCATAGCAGCAATGTTTGTATCAATACTTTTTCCTGAGTTAATATGGCTGCAAATGTTTGTTTTTTTGGGAGTATCAATATTGATGATTGTCACGATCAGAAATTATGCGATGAAAAAGCTAAAGGCTTCTTCACTGAAAACAAATGTAAATTCTTTAATCGGTAAAAGGGTTATTGTGACGCAAAAAATTGAAGAATTTCAATATGGTGAGGTTAAAGTTGACGGAAGTTATTGGACCGCTAAATCACTCAACAATGAAGTAATTGATAGGGATTCAATCGTGGAGATTATTGAAGTAAGTGGTGTGAAATTAATTGTACGCAAAGTTGATTAAATTAGGGGTAAAATAAAAAAAGGGCTTTATAATAATATAATGATAATTAATAATATATAAAATATGAGGAGGATATAAAAATGTTTAATATTTTAACTGATGCTGGAAATACTTTGTTGGTATTCTTTATTATTGTTGCTGTCTTATTAGTACTTTTGGTTGTATTACAGTTTAGGGTTGTACCGCAATCTTATGCCTATGTTATTGAACGTCTGGGGTCTTATAAAGGAACCTGGAATGACGGGTTACACTGGAAGGTGCCTCTGATTGACAGAGTGGTGCAAAAAATATTATTAAAAGAACAGGTATATGACTTTAAACCACAGCCGGTTATTACCCGTGATAATGTGACGATGCAAATTGATACGGTTGTTTACTTTCAAATCACAGACCCAAAATTGTATGCTTATGGAGTAAGCAATCCGATTCTGGCAATAGAAAATTTAACGGCTACTACTTTACGTAATATTATTGGTGAATTAGAACTTGATGAAACATTGACATCACGTGATGTGATTAATACAAAGATGCGTGTAATACTTGATGAAGCAACGGATCCTTGGGGAATTAAAATTACGCGTGTTGAAGTCAAAAATATTTTACCTCCACGTGATATCCAGGAAGCAATGGAAAAACAAATGCGCGCTGAGCGTGAAAGACGTGCTTTAATTCTTAATGCCGAAGGACAAAGAGAATCCGCAATAAAACTTGCCGAAGGGGAAAAACAGGCACAGATTCTAAGAGCTGAGGCTAATAAAGAAGCATTAATATTGGCTGCAGAAGCCGAAAAAGAAGCACAAATCCGCAAGGCTGAAGGGGAAGCGGAAGCTATCCTCAAGGTTCAGGAAGCTACTGCTGAAGGATTAAAGAAATTAAATTCAGCTAAACCAACAGAACAAATCTTAACACTGAAAGCTTATGAAGCATTCATCAAAGCCGCCGATGGCAAGGCTACAAAGATTATTATTCCTTCAGAAATTCAAAATTTAGCCGGTTTAATAGCCAGTGTATCAGAAATAGCTAAAAAAGATGAAGTAAAAGAGTAATTAATGAAATAAAAAAAGGAGCTGTAACGACATTAAAAAGTGATTTTTAATAGTTCTTTGTCAAATGGTGTTGGTAAATAAATTTCCAATATCCTGACTTAATAGGTTTAAGCAGAAATGCTTAGACCTTTTTGCTTATTAATTAATAA
>JAWLBU010000042.1:0-22986 GCA_041687555.1 Haloplasmataceae bacterium
TTATTTGGTAGATTTTATTTTATCAGGGAATTGGAAATTTGTCTCTTTTTTCATAAAAAGAGGTGTGAGTTAATTACCCACACCAAATATTATAGAGCCGATTTTTTTACTTACCATCATTTAACTTTCTTTATCTGTATTATTGTTATTATCCTTTTTTTCCACATCTTTTCGAGATATTTGTAAATTAATCGTCTGCATACGACGGTCATGAAGTTCTTTTACGGTAAAGGTCAAAATTAATTCATAATACTCATCATCTTCGATTGTCATAACATCACGATCAATCTTTACTAACGATGAATAAACATATTGGTCACCGACTACGGGAATTTCTTCAAGCTTTTCATATAACCAACCGCCGACACTGTTATATTGTGTATCCGGCGCTTTACCCAAGTTCAATCGCTCAAATAAATCCTCCAATGAGATATTGGCATTTACGTCATAGTTTTGTTCATTTATCTTCTTGATTTCAAATTCAACTTCGTCATGCTCGTCATATATTTCTCCGACTAATTCCTCTAGACAGTCCTCCATTGTCACAAGCCCCGAAGTTCCGCCATATTCATCGGAAACAATCGCCAGATGCTGCTTGTTATGCTGTAACAGTTCCATCAATGCATCAACATGCATTGATTTTGGCACAAATATTGGCTTACGCATTAATTCTTCGATTTTTATTTTACTTTCATCCTTAACAGTTATTAAAGCCTCAAAGAAATCACGCTCATATAATATTCCGACAACATTATCTTTAGTTTCTTTGTATACGGGCATCCGTGAAAACTTTTCTTTAATAAAGCAATCCTTGATAAACTCTATATCATCATCTAAATACACACCCACCATGTCAACACGTGGCGTCATGATATCATAGACATTAGTATCACTTAAATCAAGCACACTGCGAATCATATCCTGTTCTTCCTGTTCAAGAACTCCTTCTTCCTTCATCGTATCGATGATTACCTCTAATTCATCCTCTGTAACCGATGGCATATTATCTTTACTCTTTTCAAATAATTTCGCAACCAGTTTTTTTAACTTAGTAACTAAAAATATTAAAGGAAACAATAACTGCATGATGAGATATAATAGCCAACTGGTTTTTATACAGAATGTAAATGAATTCTCCTTGGCAAATGATTTTGGGAATATTTCACCAAAAAGCAAGATGACAACCGTTGAAACCAATGTTGCAATAATAGGCCCCTGAACACCCTCGATAAGGTCAGTCGCAATAACTGTTACTAAAGCTGTATTAGCAATGTTAACGATA
Organism: Haloplasmataceae bacterium; assembly: GCA_041687555.1. GTDB lineage: Bacteria > Bacillota_I > Bacilli_A > Haloplasmatales > Haloplasmataceae > JAWLBU01. The sequence goes on from JAWLBU010000042.1 coordinate 1,283, forward strand.
TTATTACCAATTAATATAGCCGATATTGTTTTATCAAAATTCTCAGCTATAAATAAAGCTTTCTTTGCTCCCCTATGTCCTTCATCACTAGCGTTTTTTAATCTGATGACATTAACACTCGAAAAAGCCATTTCGCTAGCTGAAAAAAATGCCGATAAAAGCAATAAAATAACAAATAACGTAATACTAAAAGCTGATATGTCTTTTGCTAAAATATTTGTCAGTAGTATTTCGTTAAAGACCGACGGGTCTTCCACAATAACAACACTCTCCTTGATTCTTATAATATTATATATCATATATTATAACAAACTTTTTATTTTATGTAAATATCGCCTAATTTGCCTAAAAATCAAAGTAAAATATTTTCACATTTCCACAAATTTATTAATCTCAAACAAATATAAATAGACTTGTATATCTTTTTCGTTAAGCAAATTCTTCATCGCTTCCTTATATACATCCAGTTGTATTTGATACTGTTTTCTTAACCTTTCAATAGCTTCATTCGTGTTATCCACCCGATCCGATTTAAAATCAATCAGCACACAACAATCATCATATTCCACCAGTAGATCGACAACCCCTTGAACCATAACTTCAAATTCATCCTGCAAATCCGGATAGACTTTTTTACTATTAATTAACGTCGTAAAAGGCATTTCGCGATTAATCGAATTTGCCGAAGCGATTTTTTGCGCAATATCCGTTTGTAAAAAAGCATATATCTTATCAACAACAACTAGCTCTGCTTGCTTTTTATTAAAGACTTCTTTTTCAATCAATCGATTACGTAAATCCATTAAATCTGTTAATGTATAAACCTTTCGATAATCGATATGCTGCATAAACTGATGAATGCTTGTTCCTCTTAAGGTTGCACTTGCTTTATTAAGATCGACAAACTGTGGTTTTTTTAACATGAGCTTTTCCTGATGAAATTGATATTCACTTAAATAGCTTGCCCTTTTGATATCGGCTATTGTTTGTTTTGCAAAATGAATGGTCTTCTCATAATGCGGATAGGTAAATTTTAATCTGTCGCTTATCTTTTTCAGATATTGGGAAAAATCTATTTCATAGTTCTCATTACTTATGATATTAGTTTTTTCATATTCTTGTGATTTAATTATCCTAATATCTAATTGCGGAATTTCTTTCATTTTACCAATAAACTGGATATTTTCCGATAGATTACATAAAGAGACAAAATCCGGATGTCTGGATAATGCCAACAATATTAAACTTAAATAATCATTTACCCTTCTTACATCCTTTGGCAAGAGGATATCACATATTGAATTTATCTGAGTTAATTTAGACAATTCTTTTGCAAATTCAACTGTACCAATCAAAAACAACTGTTCCTTGGCTCTTGTCAAAGCAACATATAATAACCGCATTTCTTCGGCAAGCAGTTGTTTATGTAATCTATCCTTGATTAAGGTTTGATAAAGAGTCGGATATTTTACGCGATAAACCTGATCAAAATAACCAAAGGCGATACCTAATTCTTTATCCCATAGGATTTGCGACTTTTCATCGTTTGTATTGTATTCTTTATTTAAATTTACCACAAATACGATTGGAAATTCCAATCCCTTGGATTTATGAATACTCATAAAGCGTACCAAATCCTCATTGTCGGATAGAGTTCGGGCCTGCGGCAAATCAGAATCATTATCCTGGAAAAAGTTAATTAATTGAACAAACTTAAATAAACTGTTGGATATGATATTTTCATACGATTTTGCCCTGTCGTATAATAAATCCAAATTGGCCTGTCTTTGCTGCCCGCCAACCTGACCCAACACAAAATCATAATAATTAGTCTCATGATAGATTCGATATAATAAATCTGTTAAAGAATCACTTTTGGCGACCTCACGCCACTTTTCAATCTCCTCGATAAAATATTTCAGTTTAGCTATTAGCGTACTATTACTTCCCGTTTTTATGTAATCTTCAATTTTTTGATAATAATAATCCTTATCGCTATTAATTTTAATATCGATCAGTTCCTTTTCATTTACCTGAAAAATCGGACTGCGTAAAGAAGCAATTACCGGAATATCCTGTAAAGGATTATCAATGGTCCGAAGAATCGAGGTTACGGTAAGAACCTCTATCGAATCAAAGTAACCCGATAATTCCGCCGTCAAAAAGGGAATATTATATTTTTTGAAGATATCATTGTAAGTATCCTGATCTCCTTTGGTTCTCGATAGGATGACGATATCCTTATATTTCACGGGTCGTAAATCCTTTAGTTTAGAATCATATATCAGGGACTGACTATCAATTAGGTTTCTAATCTCTTGGGCAACATAATGTGCCTCACTTTCACATTTTGCATATGGCCCTTCTTTTTCCTCACTTAATTTTTCTTTATCCAATAAATGAACATGAATGAAAGTCCCGTTAAGCGGTTTATCTAGATACTCCTTTTGTCCATAGATTAAGCTTGCGTCATAATCATAGGTAATTTCAAACAAATCCTCATCCATTAATTGATAGAAAAGAAAATTAATAAACTGCAGGACTTCCCTGCGACTGCGGTAGTTCGCATTTAAGTTGATTAACCTTCCGCCCTTACCGGTTTGATAGTCTTTATATTTATTTTGAAAGATCTCCGGTTCGGCATTACGGAAACGATATATGGATTGTTTTACATCACCCACCATAAATAAATTATTACCGGAAGTAATTGAACTGATAATCGTTTCCTGCATCGAATTTGTATCCTGAAATTCATCCACCAAAATTTCTTTAAACTGATTACGGTAATATTTCACCGCTTCATTATTACCCGATAGGATCTTTAAAGTCATTTCCTCCAAGTCACTGAAGTCCACAATTCCCTTATCCCGTTTGGCTTGGGTAAATCTTTTATCAAACAGCTCCAAAACATAAAATAGGGCATCAACGATTTTTTTATTTTCCTTAATGAATTTAACCTGACTTTTTTCACGATATGAAAAATATTGTGAAACTTCGTCCATGATAATGTCTTTTCCTTTTTTACGGAAATTTTTAACTGCTTCTTTATTTGTTTCATCTATTTCTTCACACTTCGATTTAAAAGTGGAAAACTGAAGAGAATTTAGGTAAGTATGCGCATGGTCAAAAGAATCATGGATTATCTCATTTAAGGTGTCAATGATTTTTTGATCCTCGTCGTACTGTTCCATATAAGGATGATTGAACCTACAAGCTATCTCATAGGCATTACGAAAATAAGCCTGAGCTTCTGATAACTTATCCTCTATTAGCTTTGTAATAGCCGGAAATAAAGGCCAGGAGGAAAGATCCTCTAAAACATGATAATTATCCTTAACATCATTAATAAAGCGCTCCTTATACGGAATAGCTCGCATTTTATCATAGATGGACTTTAACAGCTTACGGAACGGCTCATCCTGTGTTTTTTGCGAGAATCGTTCAACAAGCATTATAAATTGTTCATCATTAGCCTCAAAACAATCAGAAAACAATTCTTCCATCACATCTTCGGCAATCATCTTTACTTCAATTTCATCGGCCACCGAATAGACCGCATCAAAATCGATTAAGTAAAAAAACTTCTGGATTACCTGGTTACAAAAAGCATGGAAGGTGGATATATGACTTGTACCAATTTTAGGTAATTGTTTTCGCAAATGGATATTTATCGGATTTTCCAGTAATTCTTTTGTAAGTTTTACACGCAAACGTTGTTTTAGTTCACTGGCGGCAGCTTCCGTGAATGTGACAATTAACAGCTCATCTATATTAATGTTTTCCGTTTTTAACTTATGGATGATCCGTTCAATTAAAACAGTGGTTTTCCCGCTGCCGGCACTGGCGGAAACCAATAAATTACTGCCGCTTGTTTTTATCGCTTGTAACTGCTCATCGGTATAATTCATATCATTCACCTCCGAACTCACTGACAATCCTATCGATTATTTCTTGATTATCACCTGATTTATTTATCTCCTGATAACTGTTTTCTCGTAACTTAGCATCAAACTTACAGACAGAATGATATTTACATACTTGACAACGACTCTTGTTTTTATACATCACGGGCTTTATATCAATCTTACCGCTTGTCAACTCTTCCATTGAGGATACGATGGATGCTCTCGTAAACCTTCTCAGTGCTTCCATCTCCTTAAGAGTCAAAATCTTGGAATAGGAATGGAAATTACCATCCTTCTTATAAGATACATTAATAATATCGGATTTAGAGCTACTTGTTAGCTTACTGTCAAATAAAGACGATACTTCCTTATCTCCTAATGTATATCCTTTCATCCTGTACTCTTCAAAATATTTTTGTCTTAAGTCTTCCTCCGTCATCTCACCAAGAGCCGAGATTTCCGCATTTTGAATGTGATAATACAATACTCCGGCGGGATGAGCTTTCTTACTAAATAATTTATCGGCATTATCTAAGACAACGTCCAAGTAAGTGAAAAGCTGTAAACTTAAGCGGTGGTAAATCTTGGTAAAATCAATATCAAGATCACCCGATTTATAATCGATTATTCTGACATATGGTTCATCATTGATACTTGAAGCATCGATCCTATCGATAATACCTTTTAACTGCATCGTAAAACCGGTTGATAAAGCCATCGGCTCAACAAAAAGCCTCTTGGCATTACTGCCAAATTTTTCTTCAACGGCGACGATATTGAACTTAGAATATTTTGATTGATAGTGCATTGAACGTAAAGAGTTAAGTAAGGACTGTTTAATTTTATACAATAAATACTCGTTTTTCTTATTTTGACTAAAATATTTCCGCCCCATCCTTAATGAAAAATCATCGACAATTTTGTCAACTAACTTTTCAATATCAGTAAAAGCCAAATCATGTAAAGCCTGATTATTCTTAAGCAATTCTTCGGCGATTGACCTCATGGTCTCATGATATAAATCACCGATATCCATTGCTTCTATTTTTTGGATATCCCGCTCTTTAAGTAGCAACCCCCTGTCCAAAAAGAATGCATACGGACAGTGATTATAGCTCTCGACAGCTGAAACACTGGATATAATTGTGTCACCGTATAACTTTTTGATATCGTCTCTATCAAGTGCCATCGGAATATTTTCATACATAACCCCAAGGAGTTTATTGGAATAGGCAAGGGTATGCTTAAAATGACCGTACAATGCTTTCCATATGTCGTTTACCTCATAGCCCTTACGTAATAAATTAACTGCATGTAAGATCATCTTGGCGGTCATATTAACAGTTGTCACATACTGAAGATTATCGGAGTCCATGCTTGGAAAATCATAGATGGTTTGGATCTTTAGCAAAGGAAATTTAGAAAGGATTCGTTCGATTATTTCCGAGCGATATGCCTCCTTCTTTTCGTTATTAGATAGAGTATAGGATAAAACTAGCTCCGTACTAGGAGAACACAACACATTATAGATGATAAAATATTCGTCTAAAAAAGCTCTTTCCGGTGTAGGCAATAATTCTATATCAAGACTTTGTAAATATTCACGTTCCTTACTGGTCATAAGTCCGGTATCACTATATGTTCTCGGAATTTGATTTTCATTAACCCCAAGTACGATCGCCTTTTTAACTCCCAATGTTTTCGGATCATCAAAGTGGCCCATCATGGCCATCCGCGATCTCTTTAAAGTACCAACCATCACTTGGTCGATTGCCGGTGGTACGATCGCAAATTTCATCGTTTTAAAGCCGGTCCGGAGAATTTTGACAAATTCATCATAACTAACCTGATAATCACCGCAGACAAGAACCAATTCGTCAAATAAATCGATAAGATGATTATAAACCTGCTTATGCTTTTTGGCTTCGTTTAAATCAATATCAAGACTCGTCCCCTTAGTCCTTACCTTCTCATAGATTTCAAGTTTTTCCTCAATCTGTAAATCCACAAGTAATTGATATATCGCCTTAATTTGTTCTTTTATGCATGTAGCCTTTTTAAACTCGTCTCTAAATTTCAAAAGCGGAGTGCAGATCTCATCCTTAGTTTCATTCAGCAGTTTTTCCAAAGCCACTTCTTTATCGGTCTTTACCGTTACCCTATCTCCTAATTTCTTATGGATATCAATTTCCCAATAAGGTTTATCCCAACTGCTTCCAACAATTCCATGCGATAGGCAGTAATTCTCCAATAAATCGATGCGATTACGATATGACTTTATCATTCTGGCATAATTATTTACCGTTAATTTTTCGTCATGATATACTATCGGCATAAAAACCTCGGTCTTAATTGCCCGAAACATCGCTTCATAACGGAAATTAGTGATGATTGCTTCTAGGGTTGCGTCAATAAAATTAAGCAAGAAGTGATCTAGCATCAATTTATTATCGTCAATAAAAATCGGTATATTATATAACGGAAAAATATTTTCGATTAAAGGATAATAAACTTCCGGGTTATTGGTATAGATGACATAATCACCATAGGTTGCCTTATTCTGATAGACATCATTAAAAATCAGACGGGCAACGGTATTAATTTCCGATGTCGGATTTTCCGTCTCAATAATTTTAATCGAACTTACTTCTTTATCATATTTAACATCATTTAGATAGTTTTGTTCAAGAAAGAGCATCTCCTGATTATTAAAACGAGGAGACAATTGATTAGGCAGATGGGTGAAGTTAATTTCAATATTATTTTCTAGGGCAAAGTTTTTAATTTTCAGAAGCGTTTTAAACGGCATATTAAATAAATGGTCATCCTTAGACATATCAACAGTCAGCGGATTATCCATCGTAAATAAGACGGTCATGTTGCTTGTAATTTTCATCATTTCATAAATAACATTTAATTCAACGTTTGTGTAGCTGTGATAACCATCTATATAAACATCGGCATTCTTAAGATAAGCAGATTCCTTAATTTTTTCAGCTAATTGCCTATAGAAATCTTCGTTATCTATTAAACTATTACCATATACTTGAATTAACTCCCGATATATTATCAGTAAATCATGTAGCTTTTTATGTAATGTTTCATCCATTTTTTCTTCTTGCAGGAGTTTTTCAATCACTTCAGGCATTAAAGCATAATTTTTAAATTCTTTCAAAACATCGTGTACTAATTGAACAAAACTGTAATTTTTACTTAACTTATTATATATCAGGAATTTAGTTTTATTTTCTTCGATTATTTTCGTAATGACCATATTGACGGTCATATCATTAATAAAGGTTTTATTTAAACCACCGACTTCTAAAAAGATCCGATAAGCAAGACGCTTAAAACTAAAAACCTGGAGTTTTCTGAAGGTTTTCCCCTTTACTCTTTTTCCTATTTCATATTCCGCCTGGAAGGACATTTGTTCCGGCACAAATAAAATTAGATTCTTATGATCATTATCATCATTTAAACGTTTGATAATTTCATTGATAATAAGTGTCGTTTTTCCACTACCGCTTCTACCCGTCAATATTTTTAACATAGCATCACCCTTTTAATTTATACTACCATTATAGCATTTTTTCTCACAATTTTTAAGTTACAAAAAAAATACTGTAAGTTAAGATTAACTTACAGTATTCTCTATATAATTTAAAGGTAGAAGGAAAAAACCAAGATCTAATTATTTACGAATACGTAATTCAGTTTCAGGATCAAAGAAATGACAATGTTCCATCTTAAGAGCTAATTGAACTTTTGATCCCATCTTAAGGTCAGCACGAGCATCTACTTTTGCGACTAATCTTTGTTTATTTAAGTCTGTGTAGATAATTGTTTCTGAACCTAATAATTCGGCGACATCAACATCGAATGTAAATGTTGATTTTTCGTTTACTTCGATTTCTAATGGTTTATCAGTGATGTGTTCAGGTCTGATACCTAATACGACATCCTTGTCTTCATAACCCTTAGCCTTTAATAAATCAGCTTTTGGTTTTGGTACGATAATTTCGGTATCTCCACAAACGAAAGTACCTTTTTCCGTAAATTTACCTTTGATGAAGTTCATTGGCGGCGTACCAATAAATCCACCTACGAAGATATTATTTGGATTATCGTAAATTTCTTTAGGTGCTCCTACTTGTTGAATATAACCGTCTTTCATAACCACAATTCGTGTAGCCATTGTCATAGCTTCGATTTGGTCATGGGTTACATAGATTGTGGTAGTATCCAAACTTTCATGTAATTTAATTAATTCGGAACGCATTGTTACACGTAATTTAGCGTCCAGATTTGATAAAGGTTCGTCCATTAAGAATACCTTTGCGTCACGAACAATAGCACGTCCCAAAGCGACACGTTGACGTTGTCCTCCTGACAAAGCTTTAGGTTTACGATCCAAATAAGGTTTTAAACCTAAGATTTCAGCAGCTCTTTGAACACGACGTTCAATTTCATCTTTAGGGAATTTACGTAATTTTAAACCGAATGCCATGTTATCATAAACATTCATATGTGGGTATAATGCGTAGTTTTGGAAAACCATCGCGATGTTACGGTCTTTTGGCGCAACATCATTCATTAATTCATCATCAATATATAATTCACCGGATGTAATTTCTTCCAATCCAGCAATCATACGTAATGTAGTTGATTTACCACATCCTGAAGGTCCTACTAAAACAACGAATTCTTTATGTTCCACATTCAGGTTAAAATCAAATACTGCTTGTACATTATTATCATAGATTTTGTTTACACCCTTTAATTTTACAGTAGCCATTAAAAGTTCCTCCTATATTTTATGCTAAGTTAATTATAAGCTAAAAGCGTTTTTGTGTAAATGGAAGTTTTGCACAACCTTTTGTCAAACTTATTGTACAAATTGCACAATTTATAGAACAAGCGCCAAATATACCAGATAAGCATCCGCATAATCCCGGATATTAAAATGGGTTTCATTAATAAATTTATCGATTTTATTAATGAAGGTATTGCGGTGCATATAACAGTTTTTCGCCGCAAGTGTCAAATTAAAGTTAGTCTTATAATACATTTTTATCACGTTTAACATTTCCGTATCATGGATAAAATCTTTTAAGATATAATTTTTGATTAAAGCTCTTATCTTTTCATCCACATTAAATAAAATACTATCCAAAATCAAGTCATTTTTATGAATAATCAATTGATTCGTTTTCGTATAAGTTGTAAAGGTGTTAAAATCAAATTGAAAATAAGCGGGAAGTTTGGCATTAACATCATATAAATCGCTTTCAAAACCGATTATCGGAATAAAAAAGTCACTTTCAATCGATTTTAAACTATCTTGAAACTCAATGTCTGTATTATCCGAAACGATGATAATATAAATATTCTTCGTTTTGATAAAATAAGCCGAGTCATGAAACAGTTCGAACAACAGTTGATCAAGTTCGGTTATTGTCTCCTCGTCTTTATAATGCATACACTTTAGCAAATAATATTTGATTTGTTTTTGTTCTATCATTTCGGTACTTTTACCAAAAAGAAAATCCATCAATTTTTGGTGCTTTTTATAACCCAATTCTTTGCCTAATAATTCAGTTTGCGATAGAATTAGCTGCAGTTCATTTTCACTAATAATATCTTTGGCGATACCAAAAATATGATTGTCTTTATCAATAAAATAATAGAACTTATCAAAGTCATAAGTTTCCACATTATCTATATACTTGTCATTATATAGTTTTTTTAATAATTCTTTCATAAAATACACCTTCATAATGATAGTTTTGACAATCAAATCTATATAATAAGTATATCATAGTATCAATTTAAATAAAATATTTATCTGGAGGTGTGGTAAATGTATCCAAGTATCAGGACACATGAACTTGAGGAATTATTAAAGTACAAAAAAATAAATCTGATTGATATCAGAGATTCATATCAATATAATCGAGGTCATATAAAGGGTTCAAAAAATATTCCAATGTATAAACTGATGATAGACGAAAAAAAATATTTAAATAAAGACAGTAAATATTACCTTATTTGCCAAACGGGGCAAAAAAGCGCCATCCTATGCAATTTTTTAAACGCCTTGGGATATCAGGTCATCAATGTTGAAGATGGCATTGTTAATTGGACTAAAGGATTAGAAAAATAGCTTTCTCTATGAGAAAGCTTTTATCCATTCAGGATAATTTATAATCTTAACTGGTTCTTTTTTTATCGGATGTAAAAAAGCCAGACTAAAGCAATGAAGATATAAGAACTCATGACTATCATCATTATACAGTCGATCTCCTAAAACAGGGTGATTAATATGATGCAAATGGACCCGTATTTGGTGAGTTCTGCCCGTATATAACCTGCATTCAACAAGTGTGTTACCGTCAATTATTTTCACTATCTTCACACCTGTCTTAGCGTAATCACCAGCCATATCGACGATTCTTTTCATTTTACCTTCCTTCTCACGACTGATTCCCGCTTCTATATCCACATCGTTTTCAATTATCCCCTTAACCAGGGCCAGATATTTTTTTTCGATTTGGACATGGTTACCAAACAAATGATGAATATAACGATTCTTCGCAATGAGCACAAGCCCCGACGTTTCTTTATCCAGTCTTGTGATAACATGAATATTAGCTTCGATGCCATTAACACGATAATAGTACTTAACACGGTTTACGATGGAATCATTATTGTTTCTTGAAGGAATGGTCTCGATATGGACAGGTTTTAAGACAATTAAGAGATATTCGTCTTCATAGATTATTTCAATCGATTTAGGACTCTCCTCATATTCCCCGGGATCTTCAGGAGGTAAATGCACTTCTAATATATCACCGTTCTTAAGTATTGTTTCCACATGCTTATTTTCACCATTTACGAGGGTTTTTCCACCCTGATACTTAATCGCGGAAATTAATCTGTGTGAATAACGCTCCTTAAGCAAAAACGCATTTATTGATTCATTATCCTTAATTTTATAAACAAATTTCATATTACTCCTACAAAAATGATTTTTGAACCCGTTTCCAAAAATCATTCTTATTATAATGACGGAAACGGACGACCTTATCAGAGACAAAAAATTTTATTGATTCATAGCTTTCCAAATTACGGTGCATATGATCGATAGTTAAGATAACCTCGTCAAAATCAGCCGCTTTTAAAGTTATGTAATGTTCCTTAGGAAAAATCATCGGAGCGGATATGGTACGGTAAACATTGTTGTTGATCGAACCAATTTCCGTCAGTTGAAAGGCCTGGATTTTAGGATGTACCAGAGCTCCTCCAAGAGACTTATTAAATGCCGAACTACCGGTAGGAGTGCTGATGCATAAACCAGTACCTTGAAAAGATTCAAATAATTCATCATTTATATAAACATCAATATGCTGTGTCCGATATGGATTTAATAAGGTAAACTCATTCAAAGCATTATACTGAATACATGAGGTATGATTACATACCTGCGCCGTTAGCAAAGGAAAGGATACGTCATCATAATCAGTTTTGGCTATCTTATCAATAAATGCATCAATATCCTCATGAATAAAGTCAGTATAAAAACCCAGTTTCCCCGTATGAACTCCGACAAAAACAACATCATCAATCATCCTCATAAACTGATGAACAGCCTTAAGCATCGTTCCGTCACCACCAACGGTAATAACCATTTCCGGATTCTGTTGGTCATGTATCATGTCTATCCCGGATAAACGCTTATGTAAGGTATCAACTACGGAGTTAGAAAATGGGTCACCTTTGGAAATAATCGCATATTTCATGTTTACCTCCATTATTCCTCGTTGTCATAACCAGTATATTGATTTAAACGCTTTAAGACAAATTGACGTTGTGCTTCTCTAATTTCATTTCTGATTTGGGAGATTTGTTCATCCAAACTCACTGCCGCTTCCGCAGCTTTAATTAATTTATCTTTAATCTCGGTAGGAATTTCATCTTCATATTTATAATTTAAAGAATGTTCAACGGTAGCCCATACATTCATGGTCATAGTTCGAATTTGCACTTCAAAAAGCACTTTATTTGTTCCATCAATGGTTTCCAAATTATAATAACCATGAAGATGATATGAGCGATATCCGCTTTCCTTAGGATATGTCACATAATCTCTTTCATAGACAATTTCAATATCACTGCGTTTTTTAAGTAATGCGACAACAGAATATATATCTTCAACAAACTGACATGTTATTCTCACGCCGGCAATATCATGCATTTTTTCACCAATCTCATCAAGCCTTAAGGACATTCGTTTTGACTTATCGATAATACTGTTAATCGTTTTTACCCTCACCCGAACGGATTCAATCGGCGAATGCATATTCTTCTTCCAATACTGTGCTCTTATTCCTTCTAATTTCAGTTTTAATTCTTGAACTGTCAATTCATAAGGTTGTAGAAATTCATCCCAATTATGTATATAAACCATAGTTCTCCGCTAAACGGAATTCACCATCCTTCTATATTAAAATATGAATATCCCACTATTTTATTTTACCATAAAAGATTGATTTAACAAAAAAAATTTTTTAAAATAGTATTTGAGGTGCTTAAAAATGTCACAAAGTTTAGAAATTGAATTTAAGAATATTCTGACAAAAGAAGAATATTATAAAATAATCAATTATTTTAAATTAGATCCTAGTTCCGTAAAGAAACAGGAAAACATCTATTTTGATACCACAAACCTTGATTTACAAAAAAGAAGGATAGCCTTGCGCTCCAGAATAAAAACGAATGATATTGAATTCACATTAAAGGAAGAAAAGGAAAAGGAGATTATAGAAACAACGGATATCATAAGCCCTGCAGAGTTAAATGATTTTATCAGCGAACAAAAAAAGATTAACGGGGATGTATTTAAAAGACTGGAACAATTGGGTATTACGGAGCCCCTATATGAACTAGCCGCATTAACTACTTACCGTTATGAATTTACATATAAAGACGCTTTAATCGCCCTCGATAAATCAGAGTATTACGATAACACTGATTACGAAATCGAATTGGAGGCAAATGATTATGAGTACGGAAAAAAGTTATTTGACGATTTATTAAATAACCTAGATATTAAAAAGCGGATAGCCAAGCACAAAATCATCAGAGCTTATGAATATAAAAAAACCAAGGCTTATTACCTTGGTAATATTAAAGATTAATCTTTAATGCCTCCTTAAGTGCTTCCAAATAATCACATTGACGATTTTGTTTACGACATATTTCACCATCACACATTAATTCCTCCCGGATTTTTTTAGGCAGGAATGTTCTGATTTCCTCGTCATTATAACCAATCTGAAGTCTTCTGTCATCAACGATTATTGGTCGTCTTAAGATGCTTGGATTTTCAATGATAAAATCCAACAGTTCATGCATTTTCATATTATTTATATCAATATTATTTTCACTGATTATTTTTGAACGAGTGGAAATAATGTCTTCAAAGCCATTTTCTGTCTTATCCAAGATCCGGATGATATCAGCCTTGGTTAATTTAGTATTAAAGATATTAACTTCCTGATACTCGATTTTATATTCTTCAAACCACTTTTTTGCTTTCCGACAGGAAGCGCAACTAGGAGTCGTAAATATCGTAATCATAAAATCCTCCCCTTAATATATATTGATAAATAGATAATTGTTTTCACATTTATACAAATTTATTATATCATAATATAAGACAGAATTCTACATTTTATTTTATTAGCTTATTGTTTCTTTTTAAATGAATCAGTGTTATAATAACTTTAAATATTTTTACAAGCGAGGTATGTTATGAATACAATATTTTCCGGTATTAAACCTAGTGGCGACTTAACATTAGGAAATTACATAGGGGCAATCTCCAACTTTGTCGAATTACAAAACGATTATCAGTGTTTTTTTTGCGTTGTGGACTTACACGCTATCACCGTCCCTCAGGACCGCCTGGAGTTAAAAAGCAGGATTAAGGACATTGCCGCATTATATATTGCTTGTGGTATAGACCCCAATAAAGCAACAATCTTTATTCAGTCAGAGGTACCAGCACATACCCAATTAAGTTGGATTTTAGAATGCAACACCTATATCGGTGAATTAAATCGAATGACACAGTTTAAGGATAAAGTACAAAAACAAGGTAGGGAAGGACTTACCAGCGGATTATATACATATCCGGTGTTAATGGCTGCGGATATCTTATTGTATGATGCAAATCTTGTTCCTGTCGGAGAAGATCAGAAACAGCATGTTGAACTAGCCAGGGATATCGCCATCCGTTTTAACAATAAATATGGGGAAACATTCCTCATTCCCGAAGTCTATGTCCACAAAGTTGGCGCACGTATTATGGATTTACAGGACCCGACGAAAAAGATGAGTAAAAGTGATAATGACAAGGGTTGTATTTTACTGTTAGACGACCCGAAAATAATTACGAAAAAAATCATGTCCGCCGTTACCGACAGTGAAACTGTCATAAAATTTGATAAGGATAAAAAACCGGGTATCAGCAATCTCCTAATGATTTACGCCCGAATAACAAATCAATCTATTGAACAATGCGAGGCCTTGTTCAAAGACTGTAATTACGGAGAGTTTAAGAAAGCGGTGGCTGAAAGGGTTGTGGAGTTTATCTCACCAATTCAGGCACGTTATAAAGAGATAAGAAATTCTCAGGAACTCGATGAGATATTAGATAGAGGAAGGGATTACGCAAATAAAGTCGCATCAAAAAAAGTATTGAAAGTTATGAAAAAAATCGGATTATCAAGATAAAAAAACAGCATTATACCTCTTTTTGTAAAGAGTATAATGCTTTTTTTAGATTATTGAAAAAATTACTGAAAGAATAGTACTTAATATTGATCCACCCAATAAATAATCCGTCGTTTTTGTCCGCTTAGCTTTTCGATATTCAATATAATCATGAATATCTTTAAACGTTTTTCTTTTTTCCGTATACTCTTCAATCACTTCTTCTTTTTTCCCCGAAAAAAAGAGCCCCTTAAATTTACTCATGGAATAACTGAATGAATCATAAGCTCCTCTTTCATACAGATAACGTAAAGAAAAGATACAGCAGAAAAAAATGGAAATATAAAACCAATTATCAACAAAGTTAGAAATTTTATTAATGGAAAATAATAAAGCTAATAGGAAAATAGCCAAATTTATTCCTAAAATCAATATTAATGGTTTTAATTTCTGACTAGTCATAGTTCCTCCAAAATATAATCTAAAAAAATCCTATAGAATAATTATTAATTATTCTATAGGTTTACTTTAAATATTTTTAATTTTTAGCAGTCCATTTAGCGATTTCTTCTTCAGTTCCTAAAACAAAATGGTCTTTCTCAACTTCAACCCATTTTCCTTTATAGTAATCCACTTCTTTTTTGTTGTAAGCAATTCGCTTACGCGTTTTTTGAAAATCAGGATCTGGAATTGGAACTGCTGACAATAAAGATTTAGTATATGGATGAATAGGATTATTATTAATTGCATCGGAAGAACCTAACTCAACCAATCTTCCTAAATGCATAACGCCAATTCGATCGGAAATATAATGTACCATTGATAAATCATGGGCGATAAACAGATAAGTCAATCCAAATTCTCTTTTTAACCTACTTAACAAATTAACTACCTGAGCTTGAATTGATACGTCTAATGCTGATATCGGTTCATCACAAACGATAAATTCAGGATTTGTGATTAAGGCACGAGCTATACCAATACGTTGGCGTTGTCCACCTGAAAATTCATGTGGATATCTGTTTGCATGTTCTTTATCAAGACCGACAATATTAAGTAATTTATATACTTTTTCGTCCCGTTCTTCTTTAGTTTTATATAATTTATGAATATCCAAACCTTCAGCGATAATATCGATAACAGGCATTCTTGGATTTAAAGAAGCCATCGGGTCCTGAAAAATCATCTGCATACTTCTTCTAAAATGTGGCTTAACCTTATTATCATTATAAGCCGACAAATATGCTTCTTTTAAATCATCGACTACTTTTTTATGCTCCGGCGAATTAATAATTTGCTTAATTTGTCCTTTAAGTTTTTCGATTTCTTGTTTGATATTTTCTGCTTTTTGACTGTCGCTTTTTTCTTTATTGGCTAATTTCAACTCACTCTTTAACGCCTTTATCTTATTAGCAAGTTCCAGTGTTTCCGGTGTTTTTCCACTTTTATACATCTTATATTCTTTGTAGATGGATTTGACAGGAGCAGAAATACGTTCCCCTTTAAAATAAACTTCTCCACCAGTAATATTATAAAGTTTAATAACACTGCGGCCAATAGTTGTTTTTCCGGAACCTGATTCACCAACAAGACCGAAGGTTTCACCTTTATATACTTTAAAAGATACATCGTCAACTGCTTTTACTATTTTATTTTTACTTAATCTAAAATACTGCTTAAGATTTTTAATTTCTAACATTACTTCTCTATTTTCATTCATTATGATCACTTCCCATACCTTGGTAAAGTTTACGTCGTCTTATAACAGGGGGAGTCACTTTAGGTGCTTTTTCATGTAATAACCATGTTGCCGCATAATGAGTATCAGAAATTTTGAACATTGGAGGTTCTTTCTCAAAATCAATTTTCATAGCGTATTGATTTCGAACGGCAAAGGCATCTCCTTTTGGTGGATACAATAAATTTGGCGGAGTACCAGGAATAGAGTACAATTCCTCATCAGATTCAGGGTCAGGCATGGAAGCCAATAATCCCCATGTATAAGGATGACGAGAATGATAAAATATATCTTTTACAGTACCGTATTCAACTATTTTACCGGCATACATTACCGCAACACGATCGGCAACGTCGGCAACCACACCTAAGTCGTGTGTAATAAAGATAATCGATACTCCCAATTTACGTTGTAAATCTTTAATCAATTCCAATATTTGTGATTGAATCGTAACATCAAGTGCGGTAGAAGGTTCATCACAAATTAATATTCTTGGATTACAAGATAAGGCAATCGCTATGACAATACGTTGACGCATACCTCCTGATAATTGATGAGGAAAGCTTTTAAAACAAATTTCCGGATTTGTTATTTTAACTAAATCGATTAATTCTAAAGCTTTTTGTTTTGCTTCATGTCTACTCATTTTTTGGTGTTCGATTAATCCTTCCATTATTTGTTTACCAATTGTCATTGTCGGATTAAGTGACGTCATTGGGTCTTGGAACACCATGGCAATTTGTTTACCACGAATCATTTTTTGCATTTCTTTATCAGTCAATTTAGCTAAATCGACGATTTCTTCTTTTTCAGCCGTCTTCATCTTATATAAAACGGTTCCGTTATCAATTGTACCATTACTATCTAATATTCCTAATAATATTTTATTGGTAACCGATTTACCCGAACCAGATTCTCCAACGATAGCTAAGGTTTCACCTTTATAAAGTTCAAAATTAACTCCTCTTACGGCACTTACCTTTCCATTAAAGGTTTGAAATGATACTTCCAAATCTCTTACTTCTAAGATCACATTATTATCCATATTATCACTCCTATTTGCTTCTTAGCCGTGGATCCAACGCATCACGCAATCCATTTGCTAATAAGTTAAAAGTCAACATTAAGATAGAAAGAATAGCGGCAGGGAAAAATAAGGTATGAGGATTTAACCCTAGTTGAGGTTGCGCATCAGATATTAATACACCTAAAGAAGTTTCAGGAGGTTGAATTCCTAATCCAATATAACTTAAGAATGCTTCATAAAAGATTGCTCCCGGAATTGAGAACATAGAAACAACTACAACTTGACCAATGATATTTGGGAATAGATGCTTCACCATTAAACGTATGTTAGAAGCACCTAAAGTTCTAGCTGCCAAAATAAACTCCTGTTCACGATATTTTATAAATTGAGCCCTTACTACTCTACTCATTCCTATCCAAGAGGTAAGCACCAGTGCTAGTGTGATTGGAACTAATCCTGGTTCAAATACGAGAATGAAAAGGGTTGCGATAACTAAAGTAGGAATACCGGCAATGATTTCAATTACTCTTTGCATATATAAGTCGACTTTCCCACCAAAAAATCCTGATATGCCACCATATGTCACACCAATTAACATATCAATGACTGCGGCTAAAAAGGCAATAAATAACGATATTCTGGTACCATACCAAACTCGGGTAAATACATCCCTACCTAGTCCGTCGGTTCCCCATGCAAAATATAAATCAGGGTGTTCACTGTATTCATATTTACCATTTTGATAACCATTAAAAATACCAAATTTTTCCAAAAACTTAATTCTTGGAGCAAGATAATTTCGATATGGATCTTGATCATTAATCCCATAATTGGAAATCATCGGAATAATAATAGAACCTAGAATAATTAATCCTATTACAATTAAAGATACAAGTGCGGCTTTATTAGCTATCAATCTTTTCCATGCATCTTTCCAAAAACTTAAAGTTTTTCCCTCGACAACATCTAAGATATTATCATTATCGACTTGAGTAAATTCGAATTTTTCGGATGGTATTTCTAAATAACTCTTGTCATTATTAATAATTTCCATTATTCCTTACCTCCTGCAATCCTAACTCGAGGATCTATCAGTCCGTATGATAAATCGACTAATAATATAACAAATATATATAAAAATGTAAAGAAGAAAGAAATTCCAAGAATTAAAGGATTATCCTTTTGCTGAATAGCATCTACTAATTGTCTTCCTATTCCAGGAATAGTAAATATCTTTTCGATTACGATCGATCCACTAAGTACGGCGAGTGCCAGAGGTCCTACTACAGTAATAACCGGTATTAAAGCATTTCTTATAGCATGCTTAACAATAATTTTTGGTTTACTTAAACCTTTAGCACGTGCTAACAATATATAATCGGTGTTTAAAACATCAACCAATTCCGTACGCATATAACGAGTCAAACTTGCGATAACAAATAAGGATAAAGCTATGGCCGGTAGGATACTGGATATTGATGTATCAGCTATATCATATGTAATAGGAAAAATATGTAATTTAAAACCTAAATAATACTGTAATAGCGAGGCAAAGACAAATGAAGGTACGGAAACACCTATGACAGCAGCAACAGTCAGTAAATGATCCCAGATCTTATTTCTTTTCAAGGCTGATATTGAACCAAAAATAAGACCCACAATTAGTCCAATAATTAAACCCTGAACTCCTACGGATACGGAAACAGGAAATAACTCCCCAATAATATCGGTGATGAATTTTCTATCTCCCCTCCATTTTCTACCAAAATATGGAAAGAATTGATATTCCATAGATTCAATGCTACCATCATCTATTTCTGTTCTAAATCCCGCAATGCCACTTATAAACTTAAAATATTGCAAAACAGCTGGTTCATCCAAATCAAATTGATCTGTTAAAGTTGCTTTTTGCTCTGGGGTTGCCTTGGCCTGATCCCATGGTTTTCCAGGCATAAATTGTAATAAGATAAATAAAACGGTAGAAGCGATATACATAGTCAAAATAGCAAAGCCTATCCGTTTAAGCACATATCTTACCATTTAAAAATAACCTCCTTCTTATTTGTAATATCGAAAAGGTGGTCCTAAATGGGCCACCTTCTCAGACATAAATCTTAGATTTACTTCTTAATTTCAATCCATTTATATGTAGCGTCTGGGCCAAAGTTATGATCAGCGTAACCTTCAACTTTATCATTCATTAGAATTCCGCCTGCTCTATTTGCTAATGGAACTACATATGCATTTTCTAATAAGATAGTTTCTGCTTGCACTAATTTTTCATAACGTAATTCTGTATCAGCTAATACTTCAAAATTATCTCTTGCTGCTTCGATTAATGCGTCATATTCTGCATTTAAAATTCCTAAAGGCTCAGCATTTGGATTCTTTAAGATATTATGAGAATCTGCAGAATGATATAATTCTAAGAATGTCATAGGATCTGGATAGTCAGGGCCCCAACCATAGAATCCCATTTCATAATTGTTAGCATCATAGCTATCATAAACAGCTGTTGATGGTTGTAAATTTAATTGGAAAGTAATTCCCTCATATTCATTTATTTGACTTTGAATATTTTCAAATAATGGTTTCCAACCTTCAGTATTGAAACAAGTGAAGTTAACTGTAATATTAGGTTTTTCTAATTCTGTTAAAGCTTCATTTAAGTAATTTTGAGCTGCAGTGGCATTATAAATACCATTCTTAGAACCTGAGAAATCATTGAAGTTTTCTACATCAAGTACTTTTGTAGCATCAACATTTTCATTTTTGAAATCACGATAATCAACAGAAGAACCGTCTTCTTTTAATAAGCTAGCATATCCACGAGGAACATAAGCATCAACTGGAACATAAGGTTTCATAACTTCTGTTAATTCTTTTTTGTCAAGAGCATACATGAAGAATTTACGTAAGTTTTCGTTACTAAATTGTTCATCTTCAGTATTGAATACTAAATACCAAGTAACTGGTTCAACACGAATTGTTGCTTCATCTTGACGGTCTTTAAATTGTGCACCTGTTACACCAACACGGTCGATTTCACCAGCATCGTATAAGGCAATAAGTGTATTTGGATCATCAACTAATTTATGGGAAACACTCTTAATTTTAACATTTTCAGCATCCCAATAAGTTTCATTTTTAACTAAATAAATACCATAGTCAGTATTCCAATATTTAACCTTAAATGGACCGTTAAAAATTAAAGCTTTTGCAGATTTTCCATAATCTTGACCATATTTTTCAATTGTAGCTTTATGAGCTGGGAAGAATGATGGGAAAGCCATTAATTGCATAAAATATGGAACTGGTTTATCCAATTTAACTTGTAAAGTGTATTTATCTACAGCTTTTACACCAAGTTTTGATAGGTCAGTTTCAGTACCATTATATATTTCTTCGGCATTTTCAATGATGAAGAACATTGATGCATATGCAATGGTTATATTTTCATGTTTTTGTACTGCACGTTGCCATGAATAAACGAAATCATTGGCAGTTACTTCGTCGCCATTTGACCATTTTGCACCTGAACGTAATTTGAATGTATATGTTAGACCATCTTCACTAACTACTGTATCTGCAACTTTAGCAATACCATCTACTACAGCATCATTTCCGTCTAAACGGAATAATCCTTCCATAATATTACCTAAAATTGTAAAGTCTGTTGCCATTGAAGTAGTGTGAAGATCTAAGTCTTCTGCAATAGCAGCATTTGCGATTCTAAAATCAGCATCTTTGAAACTAGGTCTGTCAGATTTTTTCTTACAACCAGCTAATACGATTGCTAAAGAAAAAATTAATAATACACCTAATATTTTCTTCATTAATTCTCTTCCTCCTTAAATTTCTTTTAAAGTATCCCTTGATACTTTTTCTTAGTATAACATCTCATTTTAAAATTGTAAAGATTTTTTTGATGAAAACGTATCCAATATTGAATAAATTTATATTTTTTAGCGAATTTTTACCATATTTTAGGTAAAAATGCTAATTGTGAAAAATTTATCCATATATGTGAAAAATTTAACATTTTCTTATTGAAACTTCTTTACACTTCTATTTTAATATATTATTAATATTTTATACATAGAAGTAGGATCATAAACATTTTCCATTTTTGTAAAAATCTAAATAAAAAACATTTCATTTTTATATAGGTTGAGTTCAAGATAAGTACTGATTAGTCTTGAAATAATTTCCAATTCATAGTATAATATAAATATCGAACAATCGTTCTAAAATCGAT
>JAWLBU010000043.1:0-22695 GCA_041687555.1 Haloplasmataceae bacterium
TTTCATTTATGTAATGATTATAGCAAAATGTATTTAGTAATTATGTCGAAACATGTCAAAACTAGGGTTTAACAAAAATAAGGATATTCATTTATTTTAGTGATAATAACTTTCATATTTGAGAAGGCTTTCTATGAAAAAAATCAAGTTAGAAATAAGAAAAATAATGAAAAATAAATTGTTTTTAATTATTTTTATAATCTATAATTTATATTCGTTTACCTCATTTTATAATTTACATCGACTGACTAGTATCAATTATAGTTTTGATATAATGAACACAAACATTTATTATAATGGGGAAATAGCATATGTCAACAGTTACTGGTTTAGATTATTAATGCCTATGTCATTTAGTTATCAGTTGGCATATTCCTGGTCTTTGCTTATTATATTTGGTTCTATTTTATGTACTTATTCTATTGGTCAGGAATTTAAATATAAAACATACGATGTTAAATCAGTATATGAAAGTAAATTCTCTATAATCATGTCTAAAATAATCAGTGTCTTTATTATGATAGTCACAACATACTTTATTAATATGATTATTATACAGATATACAACTATTTATGGATGTATGATAAATTTTATCAGTACGAATTTTATAAGAAATCACCATTATTTAACTTAAATAATAATAAAGATATATTAAAACTAATTTTTAATTCTCATTTTTTGTTTTTTCTCTTTTTGTTACTAGCTATCATATTCTGTTTTCTTATCACTTATATATCCAGAAGTTATTATCTTTTTATTTCCTATTTTACTTTACTTCTTGTTGTTAAAATATATCCCGTAAAAACCCCTTTTGCACAACTAGTCTTTTATAACTATTTAATTAAGTATTGGATGGATAAAACAAATCTTTTTCAAGAAGGCTTATTCAATCAATCAATTGAATTTCCCAACCATCAGATAATGTTAATATCACATATATTTGGTCCATAATAATATTTATTTCATTATTTAAATCAATAAAAATAATTAAGTTAAGGTGAAATATGAAAAAGAAAAATATAATTATATATATCATAATAACGTCTTTAATTCTTATTACTGTCTTAGTTTACAGAACGGATATTTTTAAAAAAACAGATAATTCCGTAAAAATTACATATGATGACTATATAGTTAAAAAAGGTGATATTAGTTATACAATAAGAACTGATGGCATAATTGATTCAAAAATTAAATATCACTATATAATTGATGTACAAAATGAGGATGATATCCTTGTCGATTTAGGGGATAAAGTAAATATCAATGATATTATAGCTAGAAATAATAATGGAAATATATTGAGCAAGACTAACGGTACCGTTGTTTATAAATCATATAATTATGATACCAATGTATTAGAGCTATATGTGTATGATTTGGAAAATTTGGTAGTGAAATTTTCTGTAAGTCAAAATGATAGTATATATATACAAAAAGGCGATAGTATCGATTTTTATTATATCAATCAATGGTATTCCGCTGAAATTGATTACGTAGGATTGGTTTTAAATGAATCAACAATCCCAACTTTGGATGTATCAGCAAGTTTTCATAATGATAATGCAATTTTCGTAAATTCTGTCGTTAATATAAACATTACATACATATTAAACAGAAATGTACTAATCGTTCCTAAGAAGGCGGTTAAATTTGATGGAAAACAAACTTATGTTTATATAAAAATTAAAGGGTCTAACGATTATATAAAACGGATAGTGGAAATAGGTTCTCAATCTCAACTAGATGTTGAAATTGTTAATGGTTTGAATGAGGGAGACATAGTTGGTATTGAGGAGGATATATATGATTAGATTAACTAATATCGGTAAATCATTTTATGTAAATAATCAACTATCAAATGTTCTAAGTGGAATAAACTTACACATAAATAAAGGTGATTATATTGCGATAAATGGACCTTCCGGTTGTGGAAAAACAACACTATTATCGATTATAGGATTACTTGATTACCCTTCATGTGGCGAATATATCCTAAATGATACAAATGTTTATTATTACTCTGAAAAAGAGTTATCTAATATTCGTAATCAAAAAATTGGTTTTGTCTTTCAGAATTATAATTTAATCAATACCTTTACTATCCTCAATAATTTAGTGTTACCGCAATTCTATAATAAACATTTTTCAAAAGACAGAATATTATCTATTATGGATGAGTTGGGGTTAAGTGATTATTTAAATTATCATCCTACTCAGCTAAGTGGCGGACAACTACAAAGAGTAGCGATTGCAAGAGCATTAATTAATAATCCGGAATTGATATTAGCCGATGAACCGACAGGTAATTTAGATAATAATAATACCAACATCATTCTTGATCTTTTCGATAAAATACATAGCATGGGGAAAACAATTATTATCGTAACCCACGATATTAATGTCGCGGGAAGAGCTGATAAAATTTTAAAATTAGTGGATGGAAAATTTGAGTCACTAATTGATGATGGAGATAAAAATGAACAACTTCTATCGTAATTTTTATTTTTCATATTTCTTGAAAAAACCCCTTCAATTTTTTTCAATGTTACTAAGTTTCGCTGTCGGTATAATAGCCATTTGTGTTTCGCTTATATTGGGAAAAAGCTATACCGTTAAATTCATTAACGAATTTACAAGTGGTTATAGTGATTTTATAAAATTCAATATTGATATACCGACAAAATCATTATTAGATTTAAATAGCCTAAATGGGGTTGAGAGTATTCATGTTTATGAGGATTTTAATTCATTAAGCCTTGAAGGTTATGATGGTCATATCAATATAATTATGACTTATAATTCTAATAATAAAGTTATTAATTATACCGGTCAAAAGATGGAAATATATGAAATAGTTAAAGGCTCATATTTTAGTGATATTGATCAAATTTATGGTGGTTATGTTTGTATTATAGATGAATATACCGCATCTCAGTTATTTCCGTATGAAAATCCCCTTGGTAAAGACATAGTACTAGAGGATAGTCAAAAATATCTATATAAAATTATCGGTGTTGTTAAGAATGCAGAAGTAAAAAATGAATCGGCACCAAAATATATGAATATTTTTATTCCTTATATGAATAAAACTAAATTAGCATATGATGAAATAAGTACGATAATGGTAGTACCCAAAGAAGATATCAATCATACAATTATTTCGCTTAAGTCATATTTAGATAATAATTATCCTGAATCTGAAATCAGAACGTGGGAAGATTCGCAAGAAAGGAAATCAGAAACAACAAAAAACATTAAAAATATCGAGAATTTAGTTTTGATATTTTCCTTTGTGATTATTACGATATCAATAATATTTATCATTAACAATATGCTCTTGATAGTAAACGATCGGGAAAAAGAAATAGGTGTAAAAAAAGCATTGGGTGCTAGTGCTAAAGATATTTTGTCAGAATTTATGATACAGTCGGGCATTATCACCACATTAGGTACATTAATAGGCATGATTACCGGCTTAATAATTTCAAGAATCATTACTAACATGAATGATGTTATTTTCATAATCCCTGTGACAGAATTATTACTTTATACAATATTTTTTTCGATTTTAGGATTGGCTTTTGGTGTAATACCTGCATTAGCCGCATCCAAATTAAAACCAATAATTTTATTAAGGAGGGATTAATAGTGAGAAAAAGAATTGTGACGTTGATAACGTTTATATTAATCATTACATCAATCATAGTAATAACATTAAAGTATCTTGATATAGATAAAGATAAGAAATCGGATTATCAGTTGGTTAAAGATTTTGAAAAAATCGTCGAAGAAAATAAATATGATAGTGCGGTGGAATTTTTAAAAAACAATAAATCATTTGATATTAATAAAACTAATAGCATAAACATAGCTTGTCGAAATAACAATTATGACATGGTAAAACTATTAATAGATTATCATGCTGATTTAAATGTATTAGAAGAACAATCTAACAGCGAATTTATATCAGGCTTTAGCCCACTATATCATGCCATAAATAATGAAAATATCCAATTAATAAAATTGCTGATAGAAAATAATGCGGATGTTGATTTTAAGGTATACGGACCATATTCCACCGGAATTCCCCCTTTATATTATGCGATAAGAAAACATAATCTTGATATTGTGAAATTATTGGTGGATAATGGTGCGAATGTAGACTTTATTGATAAAAATATGGAAACATATCTTCATTATGCGGCAAGACAAAAAAATACTGATATTATAGATTATCTTGTTGAAAAGGGTTTGGATATTAATAAAAGGGATAAATACGGCAGAACTCCTTTAAATGACAGTTTATACGCTAATAACATAAATATGGCAAATTACTTAATTGATGAATATCAGCTAGATATAAACGAAATATCATTTTCAGGCAGAAATTTATTTCACTACGCTGCCGTCTATAACGAAACAAATGAAGTATTACCGTTTTTATTATCAAAAGGTGTTGATATTAATGCTAAAGATGATAAAGGTTTTACACCAATAATGTATGCCGTAGAGAATAAACGGATTTTTGATTTTTTTATAAACAATGGTGCTAAAGTTACCGATAAGAATAATAATAATGACACTTTGTTGCACTTAGCAGTTAGTAGTTCTTCTATAAACTATGATATTGTTGAATATCTATTAAGTCAAAAATTAAATCCTCTTGATAAAAACAATCAAGGTAAATCATCAATAGATATCGCATATGAAAAACAGGATCAATATTTAATTGACATGTTATCATAGTAATGAATATGGTTGGTGTCTTATGAATAAGATTATAAGTTCGGGAATAAAAAAGAAATTTAGAAACTATGAGGTCATAAAGGATTTTACATTTGAGATAAACGGTGGATCTATCACATTAATGTCGGGTAATAACGGATGTGGTAAAACTACATGGATTAAAATCGCTTTAGGATTAGAAAAGCCGGATGAAGGCAAAATTTATTTTAATGGTAGGACTATTGACGAGGTAAGAAATTTTATCAGCGTTGTTTTTGATGAACCTCCGATTTATCCTTTTTTATCGGGATACGAAAATTTAATTCAATTATCAGATATACAAAAGATAAATGTTCCGGAGATTCAAGATATTTTAGAGGTACTTAATTTAGATAAAGGTTTAATGAAGAAAAAGAGGAAGGCCTTTTCATTAGGTCAAAGACATAGATTAGCCGTGGCCTGTGCTTTGATTAGAAAACCAAAATTCCTTATACTTGACGAACCGGCAATCGGTTTGGATTATACATCATGGGAATTAGTAAAAAAATTATTGAAAAAAACGGCTGAGGATGGAGCTGTCGTGTTAATTACCGGTCATAATTACAATATGATGGAAGAACTATGTGATGAGGTTATTTTCATAGAAAATGGGATAGTGATGGAACAAACAAAACTATCATTACTTCTTGAAAAAGCGATTATCGT
This sequence comes from Haloplasmataceae bacterium, assembly GCA_041687555.1. GTDB lineage: Bacteria > Bacillota_I > Bacilli_A > Haloplasmatales > Haloplasmataceae > JAWLBU01. The sequence continues at coordinate 5,435 of JAWLBU010000043.1, forward strand.
TGACATAGAAACTGACAATCTAAATATAGAGAAAACTGAATTTAATTTCTCTAATATCGGAGAAAATCATTATCGTACATATTTAACATCGGAGAAAGAACTGGATGAAATGATAAATAAACTTAAAAATCATTATCATATAGCAGTAAACAACATTAATATTGAAAAAAATAGTTTAAAAAATGTATACAACGAAAGGTATAAATAATGAATCTAAAAGATAATTTAATTGATTTTCGTTTAATATGTAAGAATAAAGTAGTCCTTGTATTAATTTTCTTGATTATTCTGTATTTGACTATTGATGAAATTATTAGTTTTATTAATATTATTAATCAAATAAAAATAATTAATGATGTCAAGTTTAGTTATATAAATGATGAAATAAATTTAGTATCAAATAAACTCTATAATTATTATCCAAAAACATTTCTGGTCAGCATTATTCATAAATTAGGTTTATTTTTACCGTTTGTATTTGGTCTGATTTCATTAGTTATATTTTGTTTTGACTACGAATACAAAACGATTAGTGTCAGATTAGTTCATGATAATAATTTTATCAGTTATAACCTGCGAAAATTTGTTTCAATTATCCTATTCAGTTGTGTTGTTTATATCCTTTTATTGATATTTTTATCCGCATTAAAATATCTTCTTTGGAATTACCTTTGTACCACCCATAGTGCTTATACTAATATGGTAAATATAAGGTCTATTCAGAATTCACTGCAAATATTGTTAATAACGCCAGTCGGATTATTGTTATTTATATCATATTCCTTATTTATTTCACATTTTTTTAGACAGATAATTATTTCTGTCATCGTTTATATGACCTTAATCGTATATAAAATAATTCCGCTTTATAATTATATAAATTTACTTGAAAATGTGACGATCAATGATTATTTTGTGTTTAATTTCTACGGATTAAATAAAATACAAGATATTAATAATTCTGTAGTATTAATACTTATTATCCTTTTATTGATTTTATTGTTTCATTTATTAAATTTCATAGTCAATGATAAATTGAATAAGTCATAAAGGTACATATAGTTTTGAAAGTTAATACCTTATTATTTTTAGGAATTTAACTTACCTATTTTATCTATACAAACTTATTATTATATCTTTTCGCAACAATCGATTGTACTATCGATGGGCATGCATTAGTAATAATACTGATGATAATCAGATTAAAAATGTCATTACATTAAAGAAAATAATTGTCATCAAAATGCCGGATTTATATTTATAAAGGCTAACACCTTTGAATTAGATTAATTAGTATGTTTTACAGATTATACTTTTACCTATAAACTAACCAAATAAATACACGAATGAATGAAAGTGAGGGAGTAAAGGTGATTTATTACACATCTGATCAGCTAATAGTAAGAGATATGCAAAAAGATGATGCATATGTGTTCTATAATACATATTTATCATACGGATGGCATCCGGTTTTAGATACATATCTAAATTATTATGATGAACAAGAAAAAAATATTCGCAAAGTCTTCATTGCAGTTCATGAAGGGAATGTGGCCGGTATCTGTACATTGGTAATAAATCCTGATGAAGGTCCCTTCGGAAATCAAGGTATACCGGAAATAGTCGATCTTTGCGTATTTTTTGATAAACATAATAAAGGAATTGGCTCTAAATTATTAGATATAGCCGAGAAGGAAGCTAGTAAATATTGCGATAAGGTCTATTTAGCCGTTGGATTACATTACGGATATGGTACAGCACAGAGATTGTATATAAAACGAGGTTATATACCGGACGGCTCCGGAGTATGGTACAAAGGAAAAAGATTAGAAAAATATGCCCCTTGCGGCAATGATGATGATTTAGTATTATTTCTTATAAAAGAATTGATTAATTAGATTTAAAAACCCTAATAGTTTTTAAATAACTAATAGGGTTTTTATATAAATATTAATATACATCTTTCTTTTTACTACTGCTGATTATAATTAATATTATTAGTTCCAATCCGACAATGAAGGACATATTATATAAATTTGCAGGATAGATGAAATAGTAGATATGATCTGTTCTAACCTGATTATAATACATATAATATAAAGTTAAAATCTCAAATGTCAGAATTAAAACTATATTTATTAACGATAGAACATTAAAAGCATTAATTCGCTTTTCAGGTCGAAACTTTTTATTTTGATAAATTAAGGAAGATAAAATCCATAATGCCACCAAAATTCTAATTCCGCTTAATATAATGTATATTTTTTCATATCCTGAAGGGTATATATCTATGAGATTTATGAAATTACCACCGGTAAGTAGTATACCATATATAAATATCTTTAAAAGTGTCATGTTAACATCAAATTTCCCTCTTTTATTGACAGAAATTGCTAATAAGATAATGAGTATTGAATTTGAAATAATTAAAGCGGACATAAATATTAGTTCATATCTCGGATATTTATATATTTCACCGTCTACGAATAAAGTCGAAAATAATAATATAAATCCTAAAATCCAAGTGAAATATTTGAACCAGGCTTCGGTATATTCTGATTTATTAATAAAAATCTTGGCAATCACAAAAAATGTATATAATATTGGCAGTAGTCCATATAGTGCTAATTGTAAATACCCATATCCAAATTCTTCAAAGATTAATGGAGAATGAATACTCATAATGTTGTCTGTCAAATATGAACTGATAAGAAAGGTAAATACCAGTGATAAGCTATAATAACTGATAAAATCAATCCATCTGGTGTGTTTGTAAGATGGTGCGGAGTAATCAAATAGAGTGTTAATATTTTTTATCTTATAATTGATTATATAATGGTAGATCATTAATAAACCGGATATTATCAAGCAGCCGTTCATAATATAATGATTTGTGCCTGTTTTATTGTAGATCAGATAAAATATTAACCCCATTAAGAAAAGTAAGCCGAGAAGTAGTAAAACTATCCACTGTTGTAAATGTTTAAATAAGATATTTTGTTTTCTATATTGTGCTATAATAATGTTTTTGTATATATCGGTACTTTGCAGTTCATCGGTAAAATAATCAATGGATACGCCAAATATTTCCGTTAACTTTTTTAATTGTTCAATATTGGGATAATTATTATCAATTTCCCACTTATCTACTATCTTTCTGTGTACGCCTAACATATCAGCAAGTTCCTGTTGGGATAAATGCTTATCTAGTCTTAGAAAATATAATTTTTCACCAAAACTCATAACAACCTCCTATTATTAATATATTATGAATATTATTTAAAGTACTCACATTGTAATTGCTTACTTCTAATTTTATTTTATTCTAAGGTAATCTAAAAATCAATTAAGAAAAAAGATAAATTATAAATAAATATTTTCATTATATGATGTAATTTTATATCATATATCATTTATTGGGTAGGATTGCATATCATTGTCTTAGAATTGACTGATAAGTTTCTTAAAATGTCGAAATATGGTAGATTTCGTAGATTAAGTGTGCTGTATTCTATAGAAGGTAAAGAAGGTTACGAGAAACTTTTGACAATTACCATCACTCATGAACATCAAACTTTCAGTAACGATGTTCTTGATAATTATAGGATTGCTCAAATCTATACAGTGGCAAAATCTTTCAATGAGATTTATCCAAATATAAAGAACAATTTGTTTATATATGATATCAATAAAGATAGCGAAATGACGATCATGGAAATAATGAAAGGACGAACAGGTCGGTATCCTGATGTTTTTCAGCCAAGTGATATCGTTAAGGTTATAAAAGCAGGCTTGGCTGCGGATTTATCTTATTTTAAAAATGATCCGGTTTATCATAAACTTAATCCGGCCATAATGAATATGATTAATTATTAAGGAGGTCAAGCTGGATTACCTTTTCAGGCTTATGCTTCTGGAGTTTATGTGAATAAATCGCTTGCTATAGAAAATAATATTCAGATTCCTGATATAAATTGGGATATGGATGAATATACAGAGTTTATTTCTAAGCCGTTATGGTGAATTTCTATGGAGCAAATGATGCTTCAACCGATTTACTGTTTACTAGGTCAAATGATTAGCCGAAAAACTGATTGCAGACAATATACCTTATGAAGTAATGGAGCAAAATATGTTTTGGGACTATCCTCTATTTGCTAACAATAAAGTATTGGCACATGAAGGTGAAGGGCACTTATTATCTATAGCTACTAGTGAAGGTGTTAATAGGGTAAAAGCTACTGATTGGGACAGCTAACCGCGACCATCAATTGATTACAAGCAAAATACCGTGGGTGTGGAATTATTAGAAATGTCAGTGTACAATTATTGCCGCAATGATGATAATCCGGTATGTTCAGAAAAAGAATTAGAACAAATGAAAATCGGTTATACATTTGTATCATATTTAGCATCTGATATTAGAGCTTTACAAGCTTATACCGAGGTTGGAAACTCAACTGTAAGCAATGTATTAGGAGATAATTTACCTGTGGTAATCGGAGAAGATTTTGAAGAACAAATGGTTATATGGTTTTCAGTTCCGCAACACCAAAGATTTAAAGATAAACAAAAAACACCGGGATTCAATCAGATTTTGGAGATTTGGAAATCAGGACAGCTCTGGGGATATGAATCAACTGGTTCAAGTTACTTTACTATATTTGATGTGTGGAGAAGATTAACATATGGATCAATTGATAATTGTATGGTGACCGATGAAGGCTGGTATGATACGGTTTTACTTCATCTAGATGATATAGACTATACAATTAATTCTCGTTTAGATGTACTAAATGAAGATTTAAAAACAGCTATAAAAAATTATTATAATGTTAAAGAATCGAATTAAGTATATTTTGAATAGATTATGAATAATTTTGTCGAATTTGCTAGATATATTTAGAAAAATTGTAATTGACAATGTAAACCTGATATGATATATTAAAGAAAAAGCAATAACGAAAACGCTTTAGTTTTTTTAATTTTTAGACTATAAATAACTTAAAAATATTAAACAGTTGATCATAGAATCAATATGAATATGTATGAGGGACATATTATCATATATTGAATTCTATAATTATTATAAACGGAGGTGATAGTTTATAAATTTCTCTCTACAATAAGTTTTTATTAAATTAAAATTTATTATTTAAGGAGGAGAAGTATGAAAAAGTTTTTAACGTTGTTAATGGTATTGTTTTTCATCTTTACATTATCTTCGTGCTTTAATAAGAAAGATGATAAAAATGTTCATTCATTAACTGTTCTGGCTGACATGACTGATGGATGGGTAAATAATTTTAATCCGTTTGCCACTTCCGTTAAAGGTCATGTACAGGGATTTATGTATGAGTATTTAATTATTTTTGATGGATTCAATAATAATCGAGAACATATGTGGTTAGCTGAAGATATAATCACAGAACCAGATAATAAAACACTTACTGTAAAGGTTCGTAAAAACGTTAAATGGAGCGATGGCGAAGAATTTAATGCAGATGACGTTATATTTTCATTTATATATTCGAAAAATTATCCTGAAATCGATCGTAATGGAGACTGGGGAGAAAATGGTAAAATTGATAAAGTAGAGAAAATTGATGATTACACAGTGAAAGTAGTTATGAAAGAAGCAAACCGTTTTCACCGTTTCTCAGTCTTTTATCAAAAACCAATGATTCCTGAACATATCTGGAAAGATATTAAAAATCCGGCATCAGCAATTGTAAAAAAACCTGTAGTTACTGGTCCATTCTCAAAAATAAAAAAATATAGTTCAGAAATGATTGTTATTGGACGTAATCCTTATTATTGGAAAGCTGATGATCTTGAAGTTGATGAATTAAGACTTCCTCAATTTAACAGTAATGATGCCGCCCTAACATTATTACAAACAGGTCAGGTTGACTGGGCACATATTTTCATACCTAATGCTGAACAAAATTATGTTAAAAATGATAATAACCGTAAATTCTGGTATGGTATGAATGATGCAATTCGTATCGCATTTAACTATATGACACCAAATGAAAATAACCTTAAAGCATTCCAAGACCCAGAATTCAAAATTGCTCTTTCTATGGCAATTGACCGTGAGGCGATAAATGAAGCGGCAGCATTCGGTTATTTAAGTGATGAAATACCTCCTGTTACCGGATTACCTCCAGCTCTACTTGGATATAAAAATCCAGCTGCCCAAAATTTATTAGAACAATATACTACATTTAATCTTGATGCAGCTAAAGCTAAGCTAGATGCTGCCGGATATGTAGATGTTGATGGTGATGGATGGAGAGAAAATAAGGAGGGTGGAAAAATCGAGTTTGATATTTTATCACCTGCCGGATGGACGGATTGGAACGATGGAGCTGTAATCGCTGCAGACGGTATGCGTAAAATTGGTGTTAAAGCTAACGCTAAAGCAATTGACTTAGGTCTAATCATCGATTCTTGGGAATCCGGAGCACACGATGCATTGTATAGTGGTTATGGTACCAATACAAATATTTGGAAATTCTATTATGATACTATCGGAGATCAATCCAGGGTAAAAACACCTACCTGGTGGTCAATAACTCAAACAAATTATAAGAATGATCATTTGACAAATTTAATCAGTCAAATGCCGGAAGCAAATGATACGAAATTAAAACTAATTACTGATGAAATTGAATTATTTATGACACAAAATATGATTAACATTCCTATTCTTTATAATGGAAACTGGTTTGTATATAATACAAGTCGATTCACTGGCTGGGCTACTGCAGAAAACCCATTTGTAAAACCAGACATTGTTACTCATGACAGTAAAGTACTTCAATTACTAGCACTTAAACCGGTAGAAAAATAATTACGGTATATAACGAGGAGGAGAAAGATGGATTATATATTGCGACGTGCAGGATTTTATCTCTTAGGATTTATCACTGCAATAACCCTAAACTTCTTTCTCCCTCGGCTTATGCCGGGGGATCCCGTACAAATGTATTTAGCGGAACTTTATAAAGGTGGAGGATATATTGATGAATCCACCATTCGTGCAGTTGAAGAAATGTTTGGTTATAACACGGATCAGTCGTTAATTGTCAGTTATTTTAAATATCTTGGTAATATTTTTACTGGAAATTGGGGATTATCTTTCGCTAATTACCCACAAACTGTCTTGGAATCTCTATCTAGAGGACTTACTTGGACATTGTTTTTGATGGGAACAGCTTTGGTTATCTCATTTTTTTTAAACACAATTTTAGGGATATTAGTTGCTTGGCGTAGAGGTTCCATATCTGATACCATAATTACGGTAAGCGGACAAATACTTGCTAATATTCCGGCAGTAATTATTGCCATTATCTTACTATATGCATTTTCAGAGATTGGTAAATTACCTATTTTTCCTATAGGATATGCGATTACACCATTATTTGAGCCTGCTAATATTTTTGAGTATATTGCTGATGTCCTCTATCATGCCACACTACCGATCATGGCTATTTTAATAACTAGTTTTGGCGGAATTATGGGGATGCGGGCAAATATGATAAATCAACTTAATGAAGATTATATTATTATGGGGATGGCTAAAGGTGTTCCTGATCGAAAAATCATGATGGGATATGCGGCAAGAAATGCAATGTTACCTGTAATTACTTCCCTGGCAATGCAAATAGGGTTCCTATTAGGCGGGTCATTAATTGTTGAAAATGTCTTTAATTATCCCGGACTAGGAACTGTTATGTTGCGTGCTGTAAATAAACGCGATTACCCATTAATGCAAGGAATATTACTTATTTCTACGGTAATTATGTTGACAGCTAATTTTATGGCTGATATTAGTTCTTTCATCATCGATCCACGATTACGAAAACAAGGGATAAAAAATTGATTAATCCTAGATGAAAGACAATGTAATTTATTAGGGAAGGAATGAAGTAGAATATGATAGATAAAAATTTACAATCTAGGACGGTAAAGTTCTTGATGAATAGTCCAAAAACGTCTATTGGACTTTATTTAATTTTAATAGTGCTTATTTTAACTATAGGAGCACCGTTATTTACTTCACACGATCCGTTATTTATGTATCCCGGAAAATATCACTTGGAACCATCGAGTGAACATATTTGGGGTACAACACGATTAGGCAGGGATGTTTTTGCTCAGACATTATATGGTGGAAGAACTTCGATATTAGTTGGGGTTATGGCCGGTTGTATTGCGGTGGTATTAAGTTTGTTTATTGGGATTAGTTCAGGATATATTGGAGGACTTTATGACAGTATTATAAATACATTAATCAATGTTATGATGGTTATACCGCAAGTAGTTTTATTACTTGTTATTGCTTCAATGATTGACGGAGTTACACCACTTCTTATCGCATTAATCATCGGTATAACATCCTGGCCATATAATGCGCGTATTTTACGGGCACAAACGATGAGTCTGCGAAAACGTGAATTTGTTTTCTCAGCAGAGACATTAGGTGAAAAAAAGTGGCGAATTATTTTTGTGGAAATAATGCCTAACATGCTGTCGATGATTACTTCTAGCTTCGTAGGAACTGTCATATATGCCATTATGGCACAGACTTTTTTAGAGTTTATCGGCTTCGGAGATCCTTTTTCTGTCACATGGGGAAATATGTTATATAATGCTCAAAATTCCGGAGCATTAAAGAGTGGGATTTGGTATGAAGTAATGGGACCGGTTGTTTTTATTATTATCTTGGGTGCAGGATTGACACTCGTTAACTTTTCGATTGATGAATTATCTAATCCTAAATTAAAAGCGCAAAGAATAATGAGAACCTATAATCGAGAAAAGCGTAGACAATTGCGGATATATAAAAAAAGACAAAGCAAAGCTCTAAGAAAATCCGATAAAGGAGGAATAGTGGCATGAAACCTATACTAGAAGTCGATGGATTAACTGTTGACTATTTAACCCTTACCGGTCGCATTCGAGCAGTTGATAACGTAAGTTTTACAATAGAGGAAGGAAAAAGCTTAGGACTTGCAGGAGAATCGGGTTGTGGTAAGAGTACGATCGCTTACTCATTAATGAATTTACATAAGCCACCAGCTCTTATCACAGCCGGAAACATTAAGATAAAAGGTATTGATGTGTTGTCATTAACTCGTCTAAGTTTGGAAAAGTTTCGCTGGAAAGTAGTTGCCATGGTGTTTCAGTCGGCGATGAATAATTTAAATCCTGTTGTCCGAATAGAGCGCCAATTTTTTGAAATATATAAATATCATGGTATTACGAATAATGTTGACGAAGCACGGAAAATGGCATGTGAACTATTAGAGATTGTTGGAATTCCAACGGAAAGAATCCGTGATTATCCACATCAGCTATCAGGTGGTATGCGCCAAAGAGTAGTTATCGCTATGGCACTGGCTCTTCGACCCAGATTGCTCATTTTAGATGAACCGACAACGGCGTTAGATACGGTTGTTCAACGTGATATTTTGCAAAAAATATATGAATTAAAGAAAGAATTGAATTTCTCAATATTATTTATTACCCATGATATTAGTCTAATGATGGAATTTTGTGATGATATAGCAATCATGTATGCCGGTAAAATTGTTGAACATGGTTCGACTCACAAAATATTGCATAATCCGCAACATCCTTATACATTTGGTTTGAAATCTTCTTTTCCTTCGTTAACCGGTGAAATCAAATATATGGAGGGAATACCTGGGAATCCGTTGGATTTAAGAGAAATACCGAAAGGTTGCCGATTTCAGTCAAGATGCTTTAACGTAAGTAAAATATGTTTTCAAAAAGAACCACCTTGTATTAAAATGGGAAAATATTTTTTCTATTGTCATAATCCGTTAGAATATAAAGAAGGTGTGTAAGATGGAAAAACAAAAACCTATTTTTAGTGTACGAAATGTCGTTATGGATTTTAAGGTTTCAGGTAATTCTATATTTGCTCGAAAAAAAGTCTTACGCGCTCTAAATGACATTTCTTTTGAATTATACAAGGGAGAATCTCTTGCTATTGTAGGAGAATCAGGTTGTGGAAAATCGACAATTTGTCGTATTGCCATGCTATTTTATCAACCAAGTAGCGGAAAAATGTTTTATGAAAATAAGGATATACATAAATTGTCTAGAAAAGAAATAAAACAATATCGTCAAAAGGTACAGATGATTTTTCAAGATCCGTTTTCTTCACTTAACCCATTACATAATATATATTATCATTTAAAGAGACCTCTTCGTCTTTATCATCCGAGTGATAAAGAAACAATGTACAAAAAAATGGATGAGTACTTAACGATGGTCGGATTGACACCACCTAAGGAGCAAGGAGAAAAATATCCTCATCAACTTTCCGGTGGACAAAAACAAAGAGCTTATCTTGCCAGAATACTAGCTGTTGGAGCTGATGTCATTTTTGCGGATGAGCCTACATCGATGCTTGATGTATCAATAAGATTAGGAATTCTTAATCTGATGAATAAACTGAAAAAAGAAATGAATAAATCTTTTGTCTATATCACTCATGATATCGCAGCAGCCCGTTATTTTTCCGATCGGATTATTGTCCTTTATGCCGGTCACATGGTTGAGTGGGGCGAAGTTGATAAGGTTATTCTTAATCCAAAACATCCTTATACAAAATTACTTATAGCCGCTGCACCGAACCCTGAACGAGAAGGGGTAATTGATTTACCAGTTGTCAGAACAGAAGAATCGGAAGTTACGGTATGGACACCGGATAGCCATGGTTGTCCGTTTAGATTAAGATGTCCGGTCGCAAAAGAAAACTGTGCCCATACTTTTCCTGAAGCAAAGGAAGTTGAGGAAGGTCAATTTATTAGGTGTATTCATTCTTAACAACAAAAAATCTACATTATGATAAAATACCTATATAGTGAACACTAAATAAGTGTTGGCTATGTAGGTTTTTTTTACTTTACTAATTAAGTTATTATTTAATTAAGAGATTGTTAGAATATATGGAAAACGTAAGACAAACAAATCATATTTGCAATTAGCGAAAGAATTTCAAAGCAGAAATTATGACGTCTTGGTAGCTCATACATCAATCGTATTCATGATGTATATGATGTTAACAGAGGAAGCCCGAAATAATGTTGATGTAAGAACTAACGGTGATTTATTTTATATATGTTGTGATGAATTAGAAGGTATCAAGTTCATTGATTCATTGCGGCTAATTTCATCGCGTTTAATATTTTTATAGACTCTAAAGATGTTTTTAATACTTTTATCAGTAAATTATCCAATTATATAAAAATAAAATTAGGAATTATAATCTGCGAAAGTTGAGTGTTGATTAAATTAACGGGTAAATATAGATATATTTACATTATTTACCGAATATGATAATATTAACTGTAAAGTGAGTGGCTGAATAATTTAAATTATGGAGGATAAGTATATGAAAAGATTTTTGATAGGTGTATTATGTCTTGGTATGTTAATATTTATATCAGGATGTAAAACAAAGGAAAAGTCAACAGTAAAATTTATTGTATCTGATAGAACCTTGTCAATAGTCGATATTGCTCCCGAATATGATGTGGATGGTGATTCATTAAAAACATATAGCTATGAAAAAGATAAGGGAATTTCATATGTTAATATTGAAGAATTTATTCAATTTTTAAAAGGCGGGATTATTGATTTAGAAATTGAAAAAAAGAATACGCTAAATATATCTTTTACTGTTTCAGTTGATGAAGAGTATATTGACATAATAGGTACAGAAGAATACACATATGAAATGGAATTTAACGCTCAAACCGATAAAATATATTTTAATGATTTTGATATTATAGATAATTTGAATGTCGAATCGAAATCGGAATATATAAGTGATATTAAACTTGTTGATGTTGAGATACCAAAACAAGATTATGCTCATGAAATTGATTTAAAAGATTATGATTTAGATATTGTTTTGGAAGAAAACAGCTATTATATCCCCCTTTATCTGGCTAATCTGTTTTTCACCGGTTCGTATATGAATGTCTATGAAATGGATGATAAAATCTATTTGCTAGATAATTCTACAGATTTAACAGAACTAACTGATAGTTTTGAAGGTGAACCTAGTAATATTGAAAGTAATATTAAAGCACATACTACTAAGTATTTAGCCCTTTATTTTGATCACTTTTATGGTCTTAAAAACTTTCATGATGTAGATAGTTATTCAGATGAATTAAAAAAATACAATATTGATGAACAAGAAACAGCCGGTAAATTTTATCAAAAAATTGATGAATTTTTAATGAGAAGAGATGATCTTCATACATCACTTGTTACTGCTGGATATCGAAACAAAAATTATGTAAATTCAACCGAATATTTAAAAGATGAGAAAATAAATGACTTTCGTGATTCATATATAGATAATGTTTGTTATGATAAAAAATATGAAATAAACTATGAAATACCTAATGACGGTACAATGGTCATCACAATCAATTCTTTTTCTGAAAAGACGAAGGACTTAATAGGGCCTATCATGAACTTAGCTAAGAATTATGATGATATCATCTTTGATTTGTCATGTAATTCCGGCGGATTAGTTGTAGCGGTTTTAGAAGTATTGGTTTATTTAACAGATCAACCAATTCCTGTATCTTATTTGAATCCTGTCACCGGTACAACACAAACCGAGTATTATCAATCCTCAGCTAATAAATATCTTGCGAAGAATTATTACTTGTATACTTCTAAAGTCACCTATAGTGCCGCAAATTTATTTACTTCGATATTTAAGGATATGAAACTAGGGGCGATAATGGGAGGAAATAGTAGTGGAGGTGCAGCTGCAATAACCTATACTGTTCTTCCTGATGGAGCTATTATCACAAATTCAAGTAATTTGGTATTTGTTAATGAAAATAGTGAAGTTATCGAAGACGGAATTAACGTTGATATAGAATCAAATCATTTCGATGGTTGGTGGAATAAGGTTAATCAATTCAAAAAAGTTCTTAGAGCTCACTCTTCAATAAATTTTACCTATGATAATTTGTCAGATGTTCTGCATTTTAACTTAAGTATAGAGGGAAATCTGGAAGGGATAGAATTTGAAGAGTTTACATTAATGATTAATGATTATTATACTGGAGAACTTATAAAAGAATTTGTATTTACCGATTTAGCAGTAGAAGATTCTTTTAAAAAGCCAAACGATTCGAATGATTTTGTGGTAAACTTGAGAGCCAAATATAAATATAAAAATATCTATTCCGATGAATTGATCGATTTAGGTGAGATTGATAAGGATTTAGGTATAGTAGGTGATTATCATTATAGGGAGGTAAATGTCGGTGAAAGTTTTCTGATTAATATTTTGAATTCAAAAGATATCGATGTTGTTAAGGTAAATATCACAAAAGAAGGTTTGTATACTATTGATAGCCTAAATAATACAAGAGATATACATATCTATGATGAAGCTTTTAAGTTAATTGGATATTTTGACGAAATAGTCCTGTCCGAAGGAATTTACTATATTGAGTTTAAGTATTATGTAGGTAATAATGTGTTTACCATTATTAATTTAGTGGATGATAATGAAGAATGAAAATAAAATTATTTCTTTAAGTTCTAGTGATAATTTAGAATATGGGAATAAAGGTAAAAGCTCGTGATTTTTCACAATATTTGTGATTTCACGAGCCGTTTTTATTGTATAAATATAGATATATTTACATTATTTACCGAATATGATAATATTAACTGTATAGTGACTAATTGAATAATTTAATTATGGAGGATAAGTATATGAGAAGATTTTTGTTAGGTGTTTTATGTTTAAGCATGTTGTTAATTTTATCAGGTTGTAAAATAAAAGAAATACTGACAAAAGACATAGAATCTAAAAAGACCTTGTCAATAGTCGATATTGCTCCCGAATATGATGTGGATGGTAATTCATTAAAAACATATACCTATAAAAAGGATAAGGGAATTTCATATGTTAATATAGAGGAATTTATCCAGTTTTTAGAAGGCGGGATCATTGATCTGGATATTGAGAAAAAGGATACACTTAATCTATCGTATACTATTTCAATTCCTGAAGAGTATATTGAGATAATAGGATCGGAAAAATACACATATGAAATGACATTTAACGCTCAAACCGATAAAATATACTTCAGTGATTTTGATCTGTTGGCTAATTTGAATGTAGAACCGAAATCGGAATATATAAGTGATATTAAATTAGTTGATGTTGAGATAGAAAATCAAAATAATGCACATGAAATTAATTTAAATGATTATGATTTAGATATCGTTTTATACAAAAATAACTATTATATTCCCCTTTATCTGGCTAATCTGTTTTTTACCGGTATGTATATGAATGTCTATGAAATGGATGATAAAATATATTTGCTAGATATTACTTCAGATTTATCAGAATTAATTGATGATTTTAAAAGTGAGTCAAGTCTTCAAAATAATGTAAAAATACATACTACTAAGTATTTAGCCCTTTATTTTGATCACTTTTATGGTCTTAAAGAATATCATGGCGTAGATAATTATATAGATGAAGTGGCAAAATTCAATATCTCGAAACAAAAAACAGCCGATGATTTTTATGATAAAATTGATGAATTTTTAATGAGAAGGAATGACCTTCATACATCACTTATTACAGCCGGGTATCGAAATAAAGATTATGTTAGATCAACCGAGAATTTAGTAAGTGAGAAAATAAGTTCTTACTTTAATTCTTATAAAAATAATTATTGTATTCATGTGAATAAAGAAGTAACCTATAGTACAGATTATAATGCAATGACAATAAAAATTAATGCTTTTACGCAAAACACGAAAGACTTAATCGCACCTATAATGGAAGAAGCTAAGGATTATGATGATATCATTTTTGATTTGTCATGCAATTTAGAGGATCAGTCGGAGCGATTTTAGAAGTATTGGTCTATCTAACGGAACAGCCCATACCTATATCATATTTATACCCTGTCACCGGTGCAAAACAAACCGAGTATTATCAATCTTCGACGAGTAAATATCTTGCGAAGAATTATTACCTAAAAACATCGAAAGTCACCTATAGTGCCGCAAACTTATTTGCTTCGATATTTAAAGACATGAATTTAGGAGCGATAATGGGAGAAAACACAAATGGAGGAGCATCTGCTATTACCTATAGTGTTCTTCCTGATGGGGCTATTATCACTAGCTCAAGTAATTTGGTATTTATTAATGAGAATAGTGAAGTTATCGAAGAGGGTATTAGTGTCGATTCGAAAGCAAAATACGATACTAGTCATAATATCTATCTTTTTAAAAATATTCTTGAAACGCGATCTTCACTAAAATTTACTTATGATAATTTATCAGATATTTTGCATTTTAATTTAAGTATAGAGGGAAATCTGGAAGGGATAGAATTTGAAAAGTTTACATTAACGATTAATGATTATTATACTGGTAATCTTGTAAAAGAATATGTATTTACTGATTTGGCATTTACCGATTCTTTTAAAAAGCCTATAAATTCGCAAGACTTTACGGTAAAACTTAGAGCCAAATATAAATATAAAAATATCTATTCCGATGAATTGCTTGATTTAGGAGGGGTTGATAGGGATTTAGGTGTAGTAGGTGATTATCATTATAGGGAAGTAAATGTCGGTGAAAGTTTTTTGATTAATATTTTGGATTCTGGAGATCTCGATGTTGTTAAGTTAAATATTACAGAATCAGGTGTGTACACGGTAGATAATAAAAGTTCATCATCTCGTATTACTATCTATGACGAAGATTTTAATGGAATGGGTTTTTTTAATGAATTAATCCTGTCTGAAGGAATTTACTATGTTGTGATAAATGATAATGACGGAAATCATGAGTATACCATTAAGAAATTAGTAGATGACAATGAAGAAAATATATTAATAAATCTTGTGAATGGTGAAAATCAATTCAGTGTCCTTTTAGATTATTATCATGATGATGAAATACTCGAATTCACCTTAGATGAAGATAAAATTATTACTCTGGGTACTAATTATTATTTTGAATATCAGATATTAGATGAGGATGGACATAATATTGATTCTCACAAACAGGAGTATGAAAGTTATGATGATTATACCTATCGGTTTACTAAAGGTACATATTTTATAAAAATATATCACGGTCAAGGATTAGTCTATTTACACTTAGATGTTATAGATAATGTAAATGATTATGCAGATAATTTTTCTAATGTCAAAGAGTTCGGAAAGTTATTATTTGATGAAAATCTGATAATAATAGATGGTTATAATGATATGGATATTTATTATGTGGATATTGTTGAAAAGGGAGATTATGTATTTACAGGTGATGATCTTGATATTTTCATAATTGATAAATACGGTAATAAAAATAATATACCGATGTATGTTGTGACTGAACTCGAAGAAGGAAGACATTACTTTGCTTTTTCCGACTTTACTTCAACAAGTATGATAAAGGCTAAGGTCAAATTTACTCAGATTATTGATGAAAGTGATGAAAATAATCATAAGTCTATAAACATCGGTGAGGAAGTCAAAACAATAATCAATAATGAATTAGATGATGATTACTTTGATTTTACGATCAATGAAAGTGGTGTATATAGAATTGATTTTCAAGCTTCTTCTTCAGTCAGATATAATCTTATTCAGGGTAATACTATCCTTTTAGGTTTAGAAAATCAATCAAATGAAATTTATCTTAATGAAGGAAATTATACGATTTATTTTTATCAATCAAATGGAACTACAATAAAAAATGCCGTATTTACAATCAGTAAGAAATGAGCAAATAATTTATAAAGGTATAAGCTCGTGATTTTTCACAATATTTGTGATTTCACGAGCTGTTTTATAGAATAAATATAGATATATTTACATTATTTACTAAATATGATAATATTAATTATATATTGATATTATGGAGGATAAATGTATGAAAAGATTTTTGATAACTGTGTTATCTTTTGGTATGATATTAATTTTATCAGGTTGTAAGATAAGCGAAATGCTGAGAAAAGAAATGGTATATCGGAAAACCTTATCACTTGTTGATATAGCTCCCGAGTATGATGTGGGTGGTAATTCATTAAAAACATATACCGGGTCTTTGACAGTTGTATAGAATAGAAATTTTTAAAGTTCTTTATATAAGGACTTTTTTTTATTAAAAATTGTCAAATTTTAGTATAAAACTATTGA
>JAWLBU010000044.1:0-22251 GCA_041687555.1 Haloplasmataceae bacterium
TCCAGTGAATCACTTAATGTTGGTATTGCAGGAGCAATAATTATGTATAAATATCGAAAATAAATAAAATGATATTGAATAATTTTTAGATATATGGTAAAATTATAAATGCAAAAAAGTCAAAGAGTGGGCAGTCCCACTCTTTTATCTTTAGAATTCGAGGTGTTTTATAAGTGTCAATAGTAGTAGATACATGTGCTGAGATTGGGAGACCGGTTATTGAAGAAATGGGGTATTCTTTAGTTGATGTAGAATTTATTAAAGAAGGTAAGAATTATGTTTTACGATACCTTATCGATTCAGAAAATGGTGTTGATATCGATGATTGTGCTGTAATCAGCGAAAAAATCAGTCATGTATTAGATTTGCAGGATCCTATAAAAGATGAATATGTACTTGAAATTTCATCTCCCGGTGCTGAGCGTCCTTTAAAAACAAAAGAAGAGATAGCTAAAGCCGTAAACAAGTATGTTAACGTTAAATTATCTAAACCGATTCTTAATAGTAAAGAATTTGAAGGAGATTTAATAGCTTTTGATGGGGATGTCCTTACATTAAGTTATAAAGAAAAAAATCTGACAAAAATAATTGACATTAAGTATGAACAAATTTCTAAAATTCGTCTTGCGATTAAATTTTAAGGAGGGTTAGTTAAAGTGATCAGCAAAAAATTTTTTGAAGCTTTAGAGGATATTGAAAAAGAAAAGGGAATACCTAAAGAAATTATCTTAGAAGCATTTGAACAAGGCATTATATCTGCATATCGTAAAAATAACGGAAAAGATACGGCTGACGTACGGATTGAAATCAAAGAAAAAACGAATAAAATCGTTGTATATGGAATAAAAAAAGTAGTGGAAGAAGTAACAAATCCAGCCAATGAAATTTCGTTAGAAGAAGCAAGAGCAATTAATAAGAATTATAATATCGGAGATTCAGTAGAAATAGAAGTAACACCAAAGAATTTTGGCCGAATCGCAATTCAATCCGCAAAACAACGTGTTCAGCAAGCAGTAATCGAAGCAGAAAGAGAAATCATTTATAATCGATTTAAAGATCGTGAACTGGATTTGATTACCGGTTTAATGAATCGACGCGATGAAAAAAATATTTATATTAATCTAGACCGTGTAGATGGTATTTTACCTATTAAAGAATTATTACCTAACGAGGAATTTGTCCCAAATGCCAGAGTAAAAGTGATCATCAGTAAAATTGAGAAAACGACAAAAGGTCCGGTTATTTTTTTGTCAAGAACAAGTCCATTATTAATTAAACGTCTGTTTGAACTTGAAGTTCCGGAGATTTATGAGGGAAAAGTAGAGATTAAGGCAGTTGCACGTGACGCAGGCGATCGTTCTAAAGTTCTCGTTCATTCCAATGATGAATTTGTTGATCCCATTGGTGCTTGTATAGGTCCGGGTCAGGGTAGAATCAATAATATTATTAAAGAAGTTAAGGGTGAAAAAATCGACTTGGCACTTTATAGTAGTGATCCTAAAGAGTTAATCACAAATGCCTTGTCACCTGCAAAGGTAGTTGCGGTAAATATTATTGATGAAAAGAATAAACAATCGCAGGTCATCGTACCTGATGATCAGTTATCATTAGCGATTGGTAAAAAAGGACAGAATGCTAGACTCGCTCATCAGTTAACAGGATGGAAGATTGACATAAAATCAGTTAAGGATGCATATCGCTTAAATATTAAGTATTAATTCTGTTTATTTAGAGGTGATATACAATGAAGCCTAGGAAGATTCCAATGCGTAAATGTGTTGTGACAAATGAGAATTATCCTAAAAAAGAATTAATAAGAATTGTGAAAAACAATGAGAACGAAGTATTTGTGGATTTAACGGGTAAAAAAAACGGACGGGGTGCTTATATACTGTTAAGAAAAGATATTGTCGATAAAGCTAAAAAAACAAAAGTACTGAATAAGCATCTGGAAACAGAAGTACCTGAGACTATATATGATGAGTTATACGCATTACTAAACAAGGGTGTAAGCAATGAATGATTGGTTAAATTTATTAGGATTAGCCAATAAAGCAGGAAAAGTTATAACTGGTGAAGATAAAATCATTAACCATATAAAAAATAATAAGATAAGTCTTGTGATTGTGGCAACTGATTCTTCGCCAAACACGCAAAAAAAATATAATGACAAATGTGCTTATTATAATACAAAATGCCTAGTCTACGGTACAGTTGAAGAAATTTCAAAAGCGATAGGAAAAAACAATCGGGTCGCAATTGGTATAAGTGACACAGGTTTTACAAAAGGGTTACTCGCAAAAATAACGAAATAGAGGTGAATTTTATGCGTGTACATGAATTTTCAAAAAAATATAATATACACAATAAAGATATAATTGATGTTCTGAGTAAACAGGGTTATGAAATAAAAAATCACATGTCAGTATTGACGGATGAAGCCATTTCTTTTTTGGAAGAGCATTTTGATATGGAAATTAAGAAGCATTTAAGAGACATGGATAATGAATATTGGGAATCAGAATTTCAGAAGGATCATGTTGTAAGAACGAAAAAGAAAAAAGGTTCTAATCAACACAAAGTAAAGGGCAATAAGGAAGACAGAATATCCAATATTCCCGTTCTTAATGAAGAAGAAAGTAAACATGTAATATATTATAATGACAATATTACGGTTGGAATAATAGCGGAACAGTTACATAAAAGTCCATCGGAAATTATTAAGAATCTAATGATGCTCGGTGTTATGGCAACAGTCAATCAGAAATTAGATCGCGATGCGGTGGAATTATTAGCCAATGATGCGGGATATGAGTTAAAAGATGAAATTATAACGGATGCGACTGAATTTGAAAAAATCGTTTTTGAAGATAAAGAAGAGGATTTAGTCAGCAGACCGCCGGTAGTTACAATCATGGGACATGTTGACCATGGTAAAACGACTTTATTAGATGCGATCCGTCACAGTCGTGTTGTAAATACGGAAGCCGGGGGAATTACGCAACATATTGGAGCCTATCAGGTTGAACAAAACGGCAAACTGATAACTTTTATTGATACTCCGGGGCATGAAGCATTTACGCAAATGCGTGCCAGAGGTGCTCAAGTCACTGACATCACCATTTTAGTAGTAGCCGCTGATGACGGAGTAATGCCTCAGACACGTGAGGCTATCGAACATGCGCGTGCGGCAAAATGTCCGATAATCGTTGCGGTTAATAAGATTGACAAGCCAAATGCCAATCCTGAACGAGTAATGCAGCAACTATCAGAGCTCGATTTACTTCCTGAAGAATGGGGAGGAAAAACGATTTATTGTAAGGTTTCAGCTTTAAAGAAGCAAGGTATTGACGAATTGTTGGAAATGATCAATCTGGTTGCGGAAATGGCTGAATTAAAGGCTAATCCAAAACGGTTGGCATCAGGTACGGTCATTGAAGCGAAGCTTGATAAAGGTAGAGGACCGGTATCGACATTACTCGTGCAAAACGGAACATTGCGCAACGGAGATGCGATAGTTGTCGGTAATACCTTTGGAAAGATCAGAGCGATGAGCAATGATTTAAATGAATCATTACAGGAAGCCTTGCCATCAACACCAGTTGAAGTTATCGGTCTGAATGAAGTACCTAAAGCCGGCGATAATTTCATGGTTTTCACTGATGAAAAAGAAGCAAGAAAAATTTCTGAGGCCCGGGCACAAAAATCACGGGATGCTGAGTTTAAGGCCACAAAACCTGTTTCGTTGGATGATATTTTTGCCCAAATCCAGGAAGGTGAATTAAAGGACCTTAATCTTATTATAAAAGCTGATGTACAAGGTAGTTTGGAAGCATTATCAGCTTCATTACTTAAGCTTAACGTGGAAGGTGTCAAAATAAATATCATCAGAAGCGGTGTCGGAGCGATTACGGAGACTGACGTGAGCCTGGCTGCTGCTTCAGAAGCCATTATCATAGGCTTTAACGTTCGACCTACCGGTAAAACGAGAGAACTTGCTAAAGAAGAAAATGTGGAAATCAGGTTATATAATATAATCTATAATGTCATCGAAGATATCGAAAAGGCGATGAAAGGTTTACTAGATCCGGTATTTACGGAAAAAGTGATCGGAAATGCCGAGGTTAGGGAAACATTTAAAGTTTCTAAAGTCGGTACGATTGCCGGATGTATGGTTACCCACGGTCAGGTTAAAAGAAATTGCGGCATCAGATTAATACGTGACGGTGTGGTTATTTATGAAGGTAAGCTATCTTCATTAAAACGGTTTAAAGATGATGCTCGGGAAGTTAATCAGGGTTATGAGTGTGGAATTACCATTGAAAACTACAATGATATTAAAATAGGCGATGTCATTGAATGTTATATTATGGAAGAGATGGAAATAAAATAAGATAATTGAGGTAAGCTTATGGCTAATATTAAAATTCAAAAATTAGAGAAACAGATTGAAAGGGAACTTTCACGCATCTTCTTAAACGAAGTTAAGGAGGACATAGGTTTTCTTACGATAACAGGTGTTGAATTAACCAATGATTTGTCGTTTGCGAAAGTGTTTTATACCGTACTCGGAAATGAAGAAAAAAAGGAAGCGGTCGCAAAACGCTTGGAAAAGACGAAAGGGTTTGTTCGTACCACACTGGCTTCGAGAGTACAAATGCGCAAGGTACCTGAGTTGATATTTAGTTATGATACTTCGATAGAATACGGAAATAAAATTGAGAAATTGATCGAACAAATTAAAGAAAAAGAATAATATTGATTAAGTCAGGAAAAAGGTTTTTTCTGGCTTTTTTATTTTGTGGAAATTAATTGGTAAATTATGTATAAATAGTAAAATTAAGGAAAAATTAAAAATGGAGATTTTCCATCTAAAATAAATTATACATAAGGGGGAAGAAAAAATGAAAAAGATTTTTTCTTTACTGACATTATTAAGTATATTTACGGTTTTTTTATTTACGAATGAAGTAAAAGCTCAAGAAACATGTAATGCAACTGTTGTGGTCCACTATCACCGATTTGATGAAGATTACGATAAGTATGAATTATATGCATTTGATCACGGTCAGAATGCAGGTGTTATCGAAAGCACCCGTACCGATGATTTTGGCGCGATATTTGAAGTACCTGTCTGCAGTAATGCGAAAGATAATATTGGAATTGTCTTAAAAGAAACTGGCACAGGGAAAAAAGACGGGATCGATGCGGATAACAACGGAGAAATCGACGACAAACTAATAAATGTGACAGATATCAGAGACACTGCGACAACGAAGCATGTGTATGTAATGCAGGGTTCGGCAGAGGCTTATGTACAGGATACTTCAAAAGCTACTTATTTTGGTAAACCGAATATGGGCAATGTGGTCATTGTGTATTATAATCCTGCCGGAAATGAAGGCTGGGATGATCTTTGGACTTGGGGTACGGGGGATAAAAACGAAGATATATTATTTGATTATTCTTTGGGTATTGATGGTGGCACCGACCCTAATTTATTCAGGGTGGCGGTGATAAATGTCGCAGGTTCATCCGATGAACAGATTGGCTTTATCGCGCGTAAAAACAAATCATGGGATATAAAGGATGATTCCTGGAAAACCAGCTTAACTGAAAATATTACCGATAATAATGGTCACACCTATAAAGTTAATGGGGATAGGTTAACTAATGTTAACGGTGTTCGGGGTGGCGGTTTTAAGTTCATCTTTGTCATTAACGGCATAAAGGATTTATATGAAGATTATGATGTTTTCATTGAGGAAGCGTTTAAGCTGGAATTTACCACAACTGAATTTAGAACACTTAAAACATTGACGATTACTTTGAATCAGGCAATTATCTATGACCCAGAAACAGGTCCTGATGTGAATAAATTTTCGCTTAAAGATAAAGAAGGAAATAATATCCCGATTAATAAAATCACATATAATTCTTTGGTATCATCGGATAAGACTTTTAACATCGTACTAGACAAGGAAATTAAGCAAAATGAGGAGTACACTATCGTATATTCCTATGAGCAATTTGGCAAGCAAAAGCAAGTGCAAAAACAAGTTACGCTTGCTGAAGAATTATTTGATAATGCGCAAGATGTGGATGACCCAAGAAATCTTACTCCTTATATTATCAGCGGAATTGTCGTATTAGCGGTAATAGGTGTTGGTGCGATGCTTTTAATTAGACGTCGAAATATGTAGTTAAAACTCACTGAAAGGTGAGTTTTTTATTTCGCTTGTTTAATAAAGAATAAAAAAATGTTATAATATTATCGGTGATAAAATGAATGAATATATCATGAATAAGCTTAATCTGACTCCCCTTGAGCCGGGTTGTTATATGATGAAGGATAAAGATAACAAAGTAATATATGTCGGCAAAGCAAAGAAATTACGCAATCGTTTACGTTCCTATTTTACCGGTAGTCATAATGCGAAAACGACAAAATTAGTAAGCGAAATCGTTGATTTTGAATATATTATAACATCAAGTGAAATTGAGGCATTTATTCTTGAACTTAATCTGATAAAACAGTATGATCCTAAATATAACATAATGCTTAAGGATGATAAAACCTATCCTTATCTGCAAATTACCGATGAATTACATCCGCGTTTAATCATAACGCGAAATGTTAAAGAAAATAAAGGTGAATATTTTGGACCGTATCCCAATGTTAGTGCGGCAAGAGAAACAAAAAATTTATTAGACAAAATGTTTCCTCTAAGAAAATGCCACCCGATAGAATCAAGGTTTTGCCTGTACTATCATATCGGTCAGTGCTTAGGTCCCTGCGGCAAAGAAATTGATCCAAGTATCTATGAATCTCATAAAGATCAAATCCGCAGGATATTAAAGGGTAAGGCCAGTGAAGTAATCGAAGAATTAACCGTACGGATGATGGAACATGCCGATAATCTTCAGTTTGAAAAAGCCAAAGAATATAAGGAACTGATTGATTATTTGAAAAAAACAATCGAAAAACAGAAAATTGTCATGAATGACATGATCGACCGCGATATCTTCGGTTACTCCTATAAAAATGGTTATTTAAGCATCCAGGTTTTTTATGTCCGTAATGGTAAGTTAATCGAAAGGGATGCATTTATCTCGCCTTATTATGATGATGTCCATGAAGAATGTTTACGTTTTATCATTGAATTTTATCAGAATAATAATAATCTAAAACCAAAAGAGATATTTGTTCCTGAGGATATTGATTCTGAGCTCTTAGAAGAATATTTAAACGTGAAGGTCATCGTTCCGAAAATCGGCGAAAAGCATAAACTGGTAGAACTGGCTAATCAAAATGCTTATATTACCCTGGAAAACAAATTAAAATTATTACTGCAAAATGAAGAAAAAACAATAGGTGCTCTCAATTACTTAAGTCAGCTATTACAGGTTGAAATTTCAAGAATTGAAGCTTTTGATAATTCTCATATATCAGGTGAAGAGGCTATATCGGCAATGGTGTGCTATATTGACGGTAAGCCAAGCAAAAAGGATTATCGTAAATATAAAATAAAATACAGTCAAAACGGTGATGATTATGCTTTTATGCGAGAAGTCATTTATCGCCGCTATTTCCGTGTGTTAAAGGATGATTTAGACAGACCTGATTTAATTATCATTGACGGGGGTAAAGGACAGGTAAACGCATGTAAGGAAGTACTTAATGATTTAAATTTGAATATTAAGGTAATCGGACTGATTAAAGACGATAAACATAAGACAAGTGATTTACTGGACGGCGATACTTTGGAAATTATACCTGTTGATAAACATTCAAAAGCGTTCCAGCTATTAATGAATATCCAAGAAGAAGTTCATCGTTTTGCGATTACCTTCCATCGCAGTTTACGCAATAAAAAAGTGACAAAATCATTTTTAGACGATATAGAAGGTATAGGTCCGAAGCGGAAGAAGCTATTATTAAATCATTTTGGTTCCATCAAAAGAATTAAAGAGGCGACTGTCGAGGAATTACTTGAGTTAGGTATACCTAAAAATATCATTGAAAATATCACAAACAATAAAAAAAATAATAATATCGTAAATAACACATGATAATTATCACTCACAAAAGATACTATAATTCATATGATAAAGTGAGAATGTAAACCTTCATGCAAGGAGGTAAACTTATGGAGGGGAATAAGCAACAATTTCTCACTAAGCGTGAAAGAGAAATATTCGAACTACTAATCCAGAACAAAACGACAAAAATGATAGCTAATGAATTATTCATTAGTGAAAAAACCGTAAGAAATCACATTTCAAATGTAATACAAAAGCTATCAGTCACAAGTCGTACACAAGCAATAGTTGAATTAATTAAAATGAATGAGATTAAATTGTAACCACCTTTTAAGGTGGTTTTTTCAATATCATCTTGAATTTTTTTTGTCGCTGATGTTACAATATAATTTGTACATGGTAGAAAGGTTGATTCAAATGAATCGGGAAATAAAAGGACAAATTCACAAAGTATCAATTGACTATAAATTAATAAGTATAAAAATTAAAAATAAACTGGAATTTTTTTATTTACAACCAAGATTTGTAAAGGAATTCAGACAATATCTATATAGCGGTGTATTTGTTAATTTTACCTGTGACATTAAAAAATTCAAAATGAAACGAAGAACCGTATCACGGATCATTGCATTTGAAAGAATTACCGGGAACAGATATCATCGCAAATTTTCTTATTTTGACCAAAAGGTATCAAAGCAGAATATCCTTGATAAAATCAATAAATATGATTACCGGTTATATTTGGATTTGGAAATGACGATTCAACGCTCCAAATCAGTTAATGAGGAGATAATTCAAATAGGGGCGATACTCGTTGATAAAAATGATAAAGAGATATGGAGTTATAATCATTTTATCAAACCGACTTTGATTGATACGGTATCGCAAAGGACGATTCAGTTTTTAAATATCGACGAAAATTTAATCTACAACGGCATTAGTTACCTGCAGTTTTATAATGATATAAAAGTAATCCTGTTTAGATATAAACCTTGTGTAATAGTTTGGGGAAATAATGACAAATATGCGATCGATAAGTCATATACTATTAATAAGGTGTCTCCGATATTTGTTGAAGATGATTATATCAATATTCAAAGCATCTTAAAAAAATATTACAATTTTAATTACGAGCTGGGACTTTTTACGACCGCACGAATATTTAAAATCGATTGCGGCAAGCAACAACATCATGCTTTTGATGACGCACAGATTACCAGAAAAATTTTTAATAAATTCTATTCAATAGCTAATGGCTATATTGATTTCGATTTTATGGAGGAGATGAAAAAAGAGATTATGCTTAATGATTAATTGGAGGTGGATATTTGAGACAAAGAATCGCCCTGATTGATTCTGGAATTGGTGGGTTGACTATTTATCAACAATTTATTAAACATTTACCCAATATTACTTATTTGGCCGATAACAGATATTTTCCTTACGGGACTAAAAAGGACAGCGATTTGATCAATATTATTGACAGACTCATTTTTTATTTTTTGAATCATCATTATCAGTATGTGGTTTTAGCCTGCAACACGGCATCATATATTTATATGAAATATCTAAGATATAAATATAAGGACTCCGTCATATCAATAATCGATAGTACCATTGACAGCTTAAATGAATACGATAATCTGCAGCATGTGGGAATAATCGTGACTAATCAGGTAGCCGACAGTGATATATATGCGAAAAAAATTAAGGAGAGATTCGGAATAAATACGACCACAATTGCAGCTAGCGATTTGGTCAGTTTATGTGAAAATAATGATCAAGAAGCTATAAGTAGTTATATCAGTAATCATTTTCAGATATTGAAGGATTTACGGGTAGATGCATTAATATTGGGATGCACACATTTTAATCTCATCGAAAAAGAGATATCCGCATTTTTTGAAGGCATTCCCATAATATGTTCCGGTTATGCGATTTTAGATAAATTAATGCAAAATGATTTATGTTTAATGTGTAGTCAAAATATGATCTACTTGACTAATTATGAGGATACATATGTAAATAAAATCAGAAATGTGTTTAAAGACTTAAAAAAGATCAAAATTAAGTCATTAAACATTTAGGAAAAAAGTACACTGTATATGAAGTGTACTTTTTTTTTAGGTGAGAAAGATGTTAAATAAATTTTATCTTAAATATATTCTCTTCTGTGTGTTTGTTTTATTAATAGCGTTAATCATACAATCGCAAAAAACCGATATAAGTTTACCAGTATACTTAAGAGATGAAATAAAAATAAAGGAGAATAGAAAAAAAGAGGAATATTTAATCTATGTATCCGATAATTTTGAGATGATTTTTCCATTGAATATTATCACGAGGCAAAGCGCAAACTTTAAACCGGATTTTTATCATGAATTGGTAAAAAGCAATCAAGATAAATTAATATATATGTTGTATTCTTTACTGACAAATTACAGTAATTATTTACCTAGGGGAGTTAAAACATATATTCCCAAATCATCTAGAATAATAAGTTATGAATTAAATGACAATTTATTAACCCTGAACTTATCGAAGGATTTTCTGGATTACAGTAAGAAAAAGGAAACGGAAATGTTAAAAATAATTACCTACACATTTACGTCAATTCCTA
The DNA here is from genome assembly GCA_041687555.1 of Haloplasmataceae bacterium. Classification (GTDB taxonomy): domain Bacteria; phylum Bacillota_I; class Bacilli_A; order Haloplasmatales; family Haloplasmataceae; genus JAWLBU01. The sequence continues at coordinate 10,664 of JAWLBU010000044.1, forward strand.
ATGTAATGGAAGTAAAATTGTTATGTGAAAATAAGGAAGTTGACTATCTAAATTATGATCAAGAAACCTTTAAGCGGGATGATTTTATCCTTAACATGTTTATCTACTCGACGAATGCTTCTGATATAAGTCAGTACCATCTATTTTATTACACCAATATTGAAAATAACTATTATTTGGTCCCGACGGTAATTTATGACAGAAAACCCCAGAATTCCTATGATGAACAAATATTAAAGCTGCTTTCCATGACCATGAATATTCCGTTAATCACATTTGTCAATGAAAAATATTATGAAAAAAAAGATAATAGTTTAATTTTCCATCATGATTTATCGCATTATCAATATTATTTAACCTGTTTTGAAAATAATATTAGAGAGAATATCGATAATATAGATATCAAAAAAATTAATTTTTATGAAATAGAATTAAAGTAAACATAGATATATATTTCTAACAATGGTATAATTTATAGAAGAAATTAATAAAGGAAGATGGATATGCGTAACAATAATAGACAAAATGATGAAAAACGACAGGTAACATTTGAATTAAATGTAAATATGCATGCGGAGGGTTCCGTACTAGTAAGTTTCGGTAACACAAAGGTAATCTGTACCGCTACGGTGGATGATAAAGCTCCCCAGTTTTTACGTGGAGAAAATAAAGGTTGGGTCACCGCAGAATATGCAATGCTACCCCGTTCGACAAGCGTGAGAAATGTCAGAGAATCATCAAGGGGTAAGGTATCCGGAAGAACGATGGAGATTCAAAGATTAGTGGGCAGAGCACTAAGAAGTATTGTCGATTTAGAAAAGTTAGGAGAACGGTCAATTATCGTTGATTGTGACGTATTACAGGCCGACGGCGGTACGAGAACGGCTTCGATTACCGGGGGCTTTATCGCGTTAAAATTAGCAATCAAGAAGTTATTAACCGATGGAGTTATTACGGAAGATCCAATTAAGGAATATATCGCGGCCATTTCCGTCGGGATTAATGAAGGCGACATAATTCTTGATTTAGAATATGATGAGGATTCACAGGCCGACGTCGATATGAATATCGTAATGACCGAAAGCGGTCGGTTTGTCGAAATACAAGGCACGGGTGAGGAACACACCTTTAGTGAAGATGAATTAAAAAAGATGATCAAATTAGCAAAGAAAGGGATAACCGAATTAATCGGATTACAGAAAGAAGCTTTGGGAGAATAAAATGAAGACGATTTTTATCGCGACGAAAAATAAAGGGAAGGTTAAAGAATTTGAAAGTTTTTTTCAAAAATATCATCTTAAAGTCAAGTCACTCCTTGACTTATCGGAAGATATTGAGATAATTGAAAATGGCAGGACATTTAAAGAAAATGCCTTTATTAAAGCAAAAACAGTATGTGATATTATTAAATTACCTGTACTGGCTGATGATTCCGGACTAGAAGTTGAATACTTAAATAATGAACCGGGAATTTATTCCGCCAGATATGCCGGTCTGCATGGTAATGATTTACTTAATAATCAGAAATTATTGGAAAAATTACACGGGGTCCCATTTGAAAAGCGCAAAGCACGGTTTGTCTGTGCTCTGGCAATCGTTTATCCGGACGGAAAAACAATTGAAACCGAGGGCGAGTGTCGAGGATATATTGCGGAAGATATGCGTGGTGACAGAGGTTTTGGATATGATCCAGTATTTTACCTACCTGATTTTAATAAAACATATGCAGAGTTATCTGATGAAGAAAAGAATATGATTAGTCATCGGGGAAGGGCCTTGGAAAAATTAGAAAAGGTGTTGGATTATGACAAAGATAATTGTTGTGAGTGATAACCATGGACTTGGTAAGGAATTAGAAGATATCTATTTTAAATATAAGGATGAGACAAATTATTTTATTCACTGTGGTGATTCGGAAATGGATGTTAATCATCCGGTTTTACAAAAATACAAATGTGTGAACGGTAATTGTGACGATTATGCCTTTCCTCATGAATATGTGTTTACCGTTGAAAATAAAAAAATATTGGTTATTCACGGGCATTATCATAGTGTAAAATATGATTTGCATGCTTTATATTTGTATGCCTTTGATAAAGGATGCGATATCGTTTTATTCGGACATACGCACTACCCGCAGGCTGAATATTATGAGGATATCTTATTTATCAATCCTGGCAGTATTCTTGCCAATCGGGGAATCAGGGGAAGGAGCTATGCGGTAGTTGATATTAATGGTGATGATATTACCGTTAAACATTATGATGTTATTACAAATGCGGAATATCCGATCACAAGTGCGGAATAGATCTACCAGTATTTACATATATAAATTATTATTTTTATACCGTGGAAAAATCATAAATTATGATAAATTACGTAAATTATAAAAAAAGGGGTTTACAAAAGCTTGCTTTTCTTATATAATATTTAATGCAAGTTTGGTGATTATATCAAGAAGGAAACACCTGTTCCCATCCCGAACACAGAAGTTAAGCTTCTTAGAGCCGATGATAGTTAACGCGAAAGTAGGTCGTTGCCAAGCTTGCATTTATTGCGAGCGTAGTTTAATGGCAGAACCTCAGCCTTCCAAGCTGACTGTGAGGGTTCGATTCCCTTCGCTCGCTCCATATAATATGATAGCTCATGTGATATGAGTTTTTTATTTTAAATATTATCATAGCTGGAGGAATACCCAAGAGGCTGAAGGGGTTGGCTTGGAAAGCTAATAGGCCATTAACGTGGCGCAGGAGTTCGAATCTCCTTTCCTCCGCCATTAAAGATAGATGTCGATATGGAGGAGTACCCAAGTGGTTGAAGGGGCTTGCCTCGAAAGCAAGAAGGTCGATTCAATCGATGCAGGAGTTCGAATCTCCTTTCCTCCGCCATATTTTATGTGGAGTTATAGCTCAGCGGGAGAGCACCTGCTTGACGTGCAGGGGGTCGTGGGTTCAAAACCCTCTAACTCCACCATAATATGAAGATGATTCCTTTACTATAAGGGAATCATTTTTTAATTTAGTTAGTGAAAATTTTCATAAATAATCTGTGATAAATATGATTTACTTTTTATTTAAAAAGAGTATAATAGGATATTGTGAGTATTAGGAGATGAGAAAAATTGGATGTATATGAATTACTACTTTATCTAGCTATTATCTTATTACTTGGGTTCATCTTCGGCAAATTGGCCGAACTGATTAGAATACCGGAAATAACCGGATTTATCGTTGCCGGAGTATTGCTCGGACCCAGTGTTTTGGATATTGTCCATGAGGAGACGATCAGTAGCTTTTCGGTTGTTTCAAATTTTGTCTTAGGGATAATTGCTTATCAAATAGGTACCGAATTATGGATACCAAAACTTAAAAAAAGCGGCAGACAGATTATGATTATCACCTCGGTGCAGGCAATAATAACGGCACTGGTGGTATTTGGCGGAGTGATGTTATTTGATGGCAGAATGTGGTTGGCATTAGCGTTATCATCAGTGGCAGTCGCTACGGCACCGGCACCAATTATGGTTATTGTGAAAAAGTTACGGGCTAAAGGTCCGGTTACCGACACAGTACTTCCATTAGTTGGTATCGACGATATATTTGGGGTAGTCATTTTTGGCTTATTCACTTCCATATCGATTAGTCTGTTAAACGGTCAAAAGTTAAGTGTGGAAACGGCACTTCTTGAACCTTTAAAGGAAGTAGGGTTGTCAACCTTAATCGGAGCTGTTTTTGGTGTTATTCTTGCGCTGGCTTCAAAATATGGCATAATGCATTTTAAGAAAAAAGATCGCTATGTGGCATATTTGGCCTTATCCATTTCATTTATTCTTCTATCCGTATGGATTGCCCATGAGTATAACTTATCGATGATTTTAATTCCGATGTTTCTTGGTATGACATTTACCAATTTTATCGGTAAAGAAACCTTTGATATTCAATCGGCTGCTTTAAATAACTTTTCCGGTCCGCTTATCATTTTATTCTTTACGATAGCGGGGATAGAATTATCCTTGGATGTATTGCTTAAAGCCGGTTTGGTCGCATTAATCTATATTATTTTCAGAGTCATCGGTAAAATGAGCGGTTCTTATCTGGGAGCGGTACTGGCCAAATCGTCATCCAAAATACGCAATTACACCGGTTTATGCTTATTACCACAGGGTGGTGTTGCCATCGGGATGATTGTGGCTATATCCACGATGTTTCCTGTTAAAGAAGCTCAGCTTGTGCAAACGATTGTCTTATCGGGAATATTAATATTTGAGTTAACAGGACCGGTTATCTTTAAGTGGACAATTGAAAAAGTCGGTGAATCTAGGGAAAATTTAGATAATGAAGAGACCATTAAGCAAATTAATAATAGCGAATTGTTAAAAAATCCTAATTAATTTAGGATTTTTTTATATTTTATGTTATAGTTATTATAGGTAATTTCCTATTAGAAAAATTTTATTGATGGTGAGAATATGGACAAAAAAGAAACATTGAAAACGTTAATTCATAATGCGAATTATATTGTGATAATGACCGGTGCGGGTTTTTCCGTACCTTCCGGCATACCTGATTTTCGCAGTTCCGGCGGCTTATATAATGATGGTGATTACTATGATTATTCGCCAGAGGAAATTTTATCCCATTCGTTTTTTATTAGGTATCCCGAGGTTTTTTATCAGTTTTACCGTGATAAGATGATTTATCGGGATGCTTTCCCCAACATTGCCCATATGACCGTGGCTAAACTGGAAGAAATCGGTAAGGTAAAAGCAGTAATCACGCAAAATATCGACGGATTGCACCAGCTTGCCGGAAATAAAAATGTGATTGAACTGCATGGCAGCATTCATCGTAATTACTGTATGGAATGCGGGAGTTTTTATGGTTTGGATAAGATACTTGATAATGAATCATTGCCAAAATGTGAATGCGGTGGCCTTATAAAGCCCGATGTCGTTTTATATGAAGAACCATTACATGAAAGTACGATTGAAAAGGCTTTATGGGAATTAAGAAAGGCTGATTTATTAATTGTGGCCGGAACTTCATTATTAGTAAATCCTGCGGCCTCACTTATTTATTATTTCCAAGGTAATCACTTTGTGATCATAAATAAAGCAAATACGCCATTTGATAATAAAGCGCAGTTAGTGATTAATGAAGGTCTTGAAAATATTCTTACATCAGATATATTAATGGGAAGGGGATAATATGAAATTAGTATCATGGAATGTAAACGGATTAAGAGCCTGTATGAATAAGGGCTTTATGGATTTTTTTACTCAAGCTGACGCCGATATATTTGCCATCCAGGAAACGAAAATGCAGGAAGAGCAAAAAGAATTTGATTTACCGGGTTATTATGAATATTGGAATTCGGCGGATAAAAAAGGTTATTCAGGCACATTAATTTTTACGAAAAATAAACCGATCAATGTTTATTACGGAATTGATAGTAAATATAATGATGAAGGTCGAATTATTACCCTGGAATTTGCCGATTATTATTTTGTGACAGCTTATGTTCCGAATTCACAGCACGAATTAGTGAGACTTGATTACCGCATGATATTTGAGGATGATTTTCGCAAATATTTGGTTAATCTGGATAAGGATAAACCGGTAATTATCTGCGGCGATTTAAATGTGGCGCATCAGGAAATAGATATCAAGAATCCTAAAAGCAATGAAAGAAGCGCAGGATTTACGATTGAAGAAAGAACTAAATTTCAAGAATTATTGGATTCCGGATTTATCGATACTTTCAGATTTCTCTATCCGGATACGGTTAAATACACCTGGTGGAGTTATATGTTTAAAGCCAGGGAAAAAAATGTCGGTTGGCGTTTGGATTACTTTCTTATTTCCAATCGCTTAAAAGAATGTCTAAAGGACAGCTTGATTTTTACCGATATTTTGGGCAGTGATCATTGCCCGATTGGGTTAGAAATATTTTAAAAATTTAATAGACATAATTGAACTAAGTGTCGAATTATGTTATAATTTAGAAAAGAAAGGAGAGGGAAAAATATGGAACCTAAAGTGATTAGTAAAGATGCTTTGATCGTAGTTGGCAAATCAGGTGGTGGATTAGAAACAGGTGAAACATGGCAGAAATTTATGGATTTATATGATAAGTACGGAATAAACGAACAGATTTCAAACAATGAAATATATAAGGTTAAAATTTATTATAAGATTATACCGGATGCACTTGTAGGAATGATATCATCTACAACGGAACAAAATCCGCTTTACAATGTAGTGTCTATACCTGCTTATGAATATGCCATATTTGATGCACCTCTGGCAAGTTATACCGAACAGTTAAAATCAGTTGACAACTGGATTAGAAATAATGAAAAGTATAAACAAGGAACAATTGACGGATGTCGATTCTTAATTGAATACTACGGAAGTAGATATGATGAGGAAGAAATCGACAGTTCAGTCATTGAAATATGGGTACCTTTAGCTCCGAAGGAATGAAAAAATTATTAAGATAATCAACATTTATTTGCGAATAAGTGTTGATTTTTATTATTGTTAATTTTTGTAAATCTAGGTAGTGGTGAAAGCGTTTTTATGTTATAATATTGTTTGGAGAGGTGAGTAAATTGCGGATTGAAGAACATCCAATTCTAAATTTTAAAGAAGAAAGAAAAAGGCTTAATTTCACATTCAATAATACGCCTGTCTATGGTTACGAGGGAGATACGATTGCTTCTGCACTTCATGCCTTAGGAATTAAGAAAATTAGTCAAAGTATCAATTTGAAAAGACCTAGGGGCTTATATTGCGCAATCGGAAACTGCTCATCCTGCCATATGGTTGTTGATGGTGTGCCAAATGTCAAAACATGTATTACATTATTAAAGGAAGGTATGGATGTGAAAATACAGACTAATAAGGGTGATCTTTATGATAAATAAAGATTTGGTGATTATCGGCGGAGGACCTGCGGGATTATGTGCAGCCAAAATGGCGGCGGAAGCCGGGCAGAGCGCTTTATTGATTGACCGTAATCCTCGTTTGGGAGGACAGTTAATTAAACAGACTCATATGTTTTTCGGCTCGGAAAAACAATATGCTAAAACAAGAGGAATTGATATCGCCGCTAAATTAGTCAATGATGTGAAAGAACACGCCGAACTTATTGAGATATGGGAAGATGCTACAGTGGTCGGTTTATATCCTGACAAAGTGATTACTGTACTGAAGCAGGATAAATATTTAAAAGTGCAGTCAAAAGCTATTATCGTTGCCACCGGCGCTAGTGAAAAGGTTTTGGCTTTTGAAAACAATGATTTACCGGGAATATACGGAGCAGGAGCCGTACAAACATTAATGAATGTCTATGGAGTAAAACCAGGTAATAAAATAGTAATGGTCGGTAGCGGCAATATCGGTCTAATTGTCAGTTATCAGCTGATGCAAGCCGGTGTTAAGGTTATGGCCATTATCGAAGCGAGTCCTAATATTGGTGGCTACAAAGTACATGCTTCCAAATTACGCCGGTTGGGCGTTGATATTCGTACTTCCTGTACGATTAAGAAAGCAATTGGCAAAGAGGCCGTGGAACAGGTTATTACCGTTGATTTGGATAGTAACTGGAATGAAATACCAAATACCGAAAAAACCTATGAGGTTGATGCAGTATGCATAGCCGTGGGCTTGACCCCTATGACTAATCTGTTGTCAATGATTGGCTGTAAGATGAAATACGTCAGTGAGTTGGGCGGTTTGGTTCCCGTTGTCAATGAAAATCATGAAACAAGCGTGGAAAATGTTTTTGTCTGCGGTGATGTTTCCGGAATTGAGGAAGCAAGCAGCGCAATTGTGGAAGGATATATGACGGGATTAATTGCCTGTGAAAAACTAGGTAAAACACATCCACATTTTAGTGAACTGATGGATGATTATTCTAAACAATTAACTAATTTGCGTAATGGTCCTTTCGGTGAGAAGATTCGAATGGGACTAAAAAAAGTTAGGGAGGGAGTAGAATGTTAGCAAAGGATGGTATAGCTACACCTGAACAAATTCGCTCAAAGTTTCCTGATAAGAATCTTTTGGTAAAACCAAAAGCAATTGTGGAATGCTACGAAAATATCCCATGTAATCCATGCAGTACCAGTTGCCCGTTTGAAGCTATCACAATAGGTGATGACATTAACAACCTTCCTAAAGTTGATTTTGATAAATGCACTGGTTGCGGAGTATGTGTGTATAGTTGTTCAGGATTGGCAATTACTGTTTGTGAATTATTAAATGATAAAGTTAGATTTAAAATCCCTTATGAATTTTTACCGTATCCTCAAGAAAATGAAATCTGGTATGCCTTAAACCGAAAAGGTGAAGTAATCGGTGATGCTTTAATAGAAAAAGTAGTACTAGGAAAGCGTCAGGATCGTACTTTATTAGTACAGGTTTTACTCGACAAGGAATTAATTTATGATTTTGTTACCATAGGGAGAAAAATATGAATAAAAAAGATGTGATTATTTGTCGTTGTGAGGATATCACATTACAGGATATCCATGATTTATTAGAACAAGGTTATACCAGTTTTGAAGAATTGAAAAGACTTTTGCGCGTGGGAATGGGACCATGCCAGGGTAATACTTGCGGTCAGTTGATTCAAAGGGAAATCAGCAAATATTTAAATGTGAAGTTGGAAGATGTTAAAACTCATAAAGTTAGACCGTTAATAACCGGTGTAAAACTTAATTCAATTAAAGAAGGTGCCGAACATGAAAGCTAATTATGTTATTATTGGTGCTGGAATTAGCGGTTGTAGTATTGCTTATAATTTGGCAGTTAAAGGTGTTAAAGATATAGTTGTTGTCGAAAAGGCTTTTTTAACCAGTGGGTCAACAGGAAGATGCGGAGCCGGTATCAGACAACAATGGGCTACGAAAATGAATTGTTTACTGGCTAAAGGCAGTATCGCATTCTTTGAGAAGGCCAAAGAAATCCTACAATATGAAAACGACATCGAATTTAAACAGGAAGGATATTTAATCGTTGCCGTAAATGAAGAGGAAGACGAACAGTTTGCGAAAAATGTTTTGCTGCAACATAGTTTTGGAATTCCATCCCGTAAAATTACGAAAGAAGAAGCTAAAGAGATTGTACCTCATTTGAATACCGACGCGATAATAAGTGCCACTTTCTGTAAGACGGATGGTCATTTAAATCCGTTTAAGGCAACTGACGCCTATTATCAGGCGGCTAAACGCTTGGGAGTTAAATTTTATTTTAATGAGAGTGTCAAGGATATAATCGTAAATGATCAGAAAATTGAAAAAGTCATTACGACAAATAGGGAAATTGAAACAAGTAATGTGATTAATGCTGCCGGAGGCTATGCCAAGGAAATTGGGGACATGGCTGGGGTAGATATTCCTGTATATCCTGAAAAACACGAGATTTTAGTTACCGAACCAGTTGAAAGGATTCAGGGTCCGATGGTGATGTCATTTGCGGGTAATCTGTATTGTCAGCAGGTTCCGCATGGAAGCTTCGTAATGGGACGCAGTACACCCGATGTGCCACACGACCATTCAATTGAATCTTCCTGGGAATTTTTAGATGAGATGGCAAAAACCGTATGTAAGTTTTTACCTTTAGTAGGTAATCTGCGGGTAATAAGACAATGGGCTGGTTCTTATACGATGAGTCCTGACAGGCAACCAATAATCGGTGATACTGATTTACCGGGATTTTATGTGGCTTGCGGCTTTAGCGGTCATGGATTCATGTTTGCGCCGATGACCGGTTTGCTACTATCTGAGATCATTTTAAGAGAAAAAATGACAATTGACATTGAAGAATTACATATTAACAGATTTAAACATAAGCAAGTATTTGCCTATGAAAAATCAGTGGTATAGGAAGGGAGATAATAATGGCAATTTATCCATATAAGACTGAACCGTTAGTGGATTTCAGCATTAAAGAAAATCAAGATAAATATTTAAAAGCTTTAGAAATGGTGGAAGGTTATTTGGGTAAGACCTATCCGCTTATAATCGGCGGAAGAAGAGTTGAGACCAATAAATTTGTTGATTCTTTCAATCCCGCAAATCATCAGGAGTTAATTGGTAGAATTCATCAGGCGGGGATAAAAGAAGCCGAAGAAGCTATGGAAGTGGCTCTAACTACTTTTAAAACCTGGAGTAAGGTTGATCCAAAGGTCAGAGCCGATGTCTTATTTAAAGCAGCCGCAATTATGAAACGTCGTCGTTTTGAATTCAGTGCCTTAATGACTAAAGAAGCGGGAAAACCATGGATTGAAGCTGATGCCGATACGGCGGAAGCAATCGATTTTTTGGAATATTACGGCAGACAAATTCTTGAACTATCAAAAGTTGATAACTTAGTTCAAAGTCGCCCATATATAGAGCGTAACGAATATCGTTATATTCCGTTAGGTGTGGGAGCAATTATCACACCATGGAATTTTCCGACGGCAATACTTACCGGTATGACCACCGCTGCGGTTGTAAGTGGTAATACGGTTTTATTGAAACCGGCATCAACCACTCTAGTTATTGCGTATAAATTCGTGGAATTATTAGAGGAAGCCGGTTTACCTGCAGGTGTCGTTAATCTTATCCCAGGCAAGGGCAGCGAAATCGGTGAATATATCGTAAATCATCCTAAAACCCGTTTTATATCCTTCACAGGCTCTAAGGAAGTCGGTGTGTCGATTTATGAAAAAGCCGCAAAAGTACAAAAAGGTCAGATTTGGTTAAAGCGTGTCATAGCTGAAATGGGTGGTAAGGATGCGATTATCGTTGATAATGATTGCGATTTGGAACTAGCAAGCGATGCGATAGTCAAGTCAGCGTTCGGTTTCAGCGGTCAAAAATGTAGTGCTTGCTCGAGGGCGATTATTCATCAGGATGTCTATGATGATGTGGTAAAAAGAGTAATAGAAAAAACGAAGGCTCTCACAGTCGGTGATCCACGTGATTTTGCTAATTTCATGGGTCCGGTTATTGATGAAGCAGCATTTAAGCGGATCAGCGAATATATCGAAATTGGCGCTAAGGAAGGTAGGATTGTCAGCGGCGGCAAAGCTGATTCATCCGTCGGTTGGTTTATCGAACCTACCGTGGTTATAGATGTCGACCCGCATGCGAGAATCATGCAGGAAGAAATCTTTGGACCTTATGTGGCGATTTGTAAGGTTAAGGATTTTGACGAAGCACTTGAAGTTGCCAATAATACTGAGTATGGTTTGACCGGTGCCGTCATTTCTAATAACCGCATGCATTTGGAAAAAGCACGGGAAGAATTCCATGTGGGTAATCTTTACTTTAATCGTAAATGCACCGGTGCCATTGTCGGCTATCAGCCATTTGGCGGATTTAACATGAGCGGAACGGACTCTAAAGCCGGTGGTCCTGATTACTTAATTTTACATATGCAAGGTAAATCCATTTGCGAGAATTTATAATATGATGACCGTGAAAATCACGGTCATTTCTTTTGTGTGCCAGGCATGGCATATAACTAGGTGGTGCAAGTCCACTGTGGGGGTACTCATCAACCAACCACTAAGGAAGCGCAAGGTATCCATCG
>JAWLBU010000045.1:0-21787 GCA_041687555.1 Haloplasmataceae bacterium
AAATACTCCACAACGCTTACATATTAATTATAAATAATTTAAGAAAAAAATAAAGAAAGGAGAGTATACTGAATATTTCATATATTTAGTATACAAGGATTATATGGCTCAAAGACAAAGCAGCACCTTGGCTATATTAGTCTGGTTCATAGGTTTATTAGGGTGCCTGGGTTATGTGAGAATCTTTTATCCGTTTGGTTTTATACCCGTTGTTATTCCTCTGATTTTTTGGTTATTGGGAAATAATTTTACCAAAGTACATTGTCGTGCTTATTTTAACGTGTTAATAACCGCTTTTATTCTACATGTTGCCGGCAGGGTAATCGATTGGCTGTTTAATAAGATTAATCTTAATATATTCAGTTTTGTGTACATAGGATTATTTTATTTTGCGGTACTATGTATCGTAGGTTTAGTGAAAGCGTTGGATCATAAAAGATTTAATCCTGAATTAACCATCCATCTATTTTAAATATTTCCTTCTTTTCAATTTTTTCATAATAGTGTATAATAGGAAGTTGTATCTAATCTAAGGAGGAATATTTATGTTTGAAAGATTAGAAGCTTATGTGGAACGATATAATAAAATAAATCAAATGTTGGCTGACCCGAATATTGCCAGTGACATAAAAAAGCTGAAAGAATTATCCAAGGAATTAAGTTCATTGGATAAAATCGTTGAGAAATATAAAGAATATCAAAATGTCCAAAAACAGATTGAAGATTTAAAAGTCATGTTGCATGATGAAGAACAGGAAATTGTGGAAATGGCGGAGATGGAATTAGAAGAATTAAAACCGTTATTACCCGAATTAGAAGAGGAACTGAAGGTTTTACTGATACCTAAAGATCCAAATGATGAAAAAAACGTTATTGTGGAAATACGCGGTGCTGCCGGAGGGGATGAAGCTAATATCTTTGCCGGAGATTTATATCGTATGTATTGTAAATACGCCGAAATAAAAGGCTGGAAGATAGAACTGCTGAATGCCGAGGAAGGTGAAATGGGAGGGTTCTCTTCCATTGAATTTATGATTTCCGGTGATTCGGTTTATTCACATCTAAAGTATGAATCGGGAGCACATCGTGTTCAACGTGTTCCGCAAACGGAAACTCAGGGACGGATTCATACCTCAACAGCGGTAGTTCTGGTAATGCCGGAAGCGGAAGAGGTTGAGGTGGAGTTAAATATGGAGGATGTACGAATTGATACATTCTGTTCATCCGGTCCCGGCGGTCAGTCGGTTAATACCACCAAATCAGCCATCCGTGTGACACATCTTCCCACAGGTTTAGTGGTACAGTGTCAGGATGCCAAATCACAACACGAAAATAAGGCTAATGCCTTAAAGGTATTACGGGCACGTCTTTATGATTTGATTATGCGGGAAAAAGAAGAAAAAGAAGGTGCGGAACGTCGTTCTAAAGTAGGAACCGGTGAACGCAGTGAAAAGATTCGGACCTATAACTATCCGCAAAATCGTGTTACCGACCATCGTATCGGTTTTACCATCCAACAATTGGATCGGGTAATGGAAGGTAAATTGGAACCGGTTATCGAAGCTTTAATAACTGAGGATCAAAAACGTAAATTGGCTGAAGAACCCAATTTACAATAAGTATTATGTCTAGTAAATCCACCCATAATATAAGTGAGGTGGATTTTTTATGTATTTAATCAGTGCAACAATAGTGACAATATACCTTCTTATCATAAGAAACAGGATAAAACTTAATATCAAATCACTCTTCATTTTAACGTTAACCGGTATATCTTTTTTATATTTGCTTAATGATTTTAAGAAAATATCGTATATACAAATGGATTCATCCGAAGAAATTAGTAAAATATGGCATAGTTACAGTAATCAGAAATTAATGCATGACGTGCAGCTTACAAGATCATTAAATCCTAACAGTATAACCGATGATAAAGTGGTAAAACCAAATCAGGTGATAACGGATAATAAAAATATCTTCAGTATTTCCGGTAATCAGGTTTTTATCACCGATATAAATGATTTAAAGGTGCTTAAGAAAATTACTTATGAAAAAAATTTTAAACCGCTATTCTTATATGTTGAAAATGATAAACTTGTGGTGATCGGAGAAAGTAACAATAAGACAATCTGTTATATATATAATAAGAAAGATTTCACGGTGTTCAAGCAGTTTTCGATTGATGCGACATATGTCACGAGTCGGATAATAGATGATGAATTATATCTTATAACATCCAGAATAATTGATAAAAATAAGCAGGAAAGACCCAGTTATACTGAAAATAACATCATAAAATACATACCGTATCAGAATATTTTTTATGTAAACGGTACTTATTCCAATAACTATGTCAATGTGATTAAAACTAATATCAATTCCAAAGAGCAATTTCGGATAATCAGCTATTTGGGTTTAGGACAGGTTATATATATTTCACCTGACAATATTTATATCGCGGAAGAAAAATATGATAAGGATACCGGTAATTCCGGTAAATCGATCATCATTAAAATAGATAATGAAAAATTGGTTTTTAGCTCGATGCAGGAAATACCCGGTTATGTCCTTGATGAACATTCTTTAAGCGAATATAAAGGTTACTTAAGAATTGCCACCACGACTCATGACGAAAATGATCTGGTTGAGGGGAACAATATTTATATTTTAAATGATGAAATGAATTTAGTGGGGAAACTGGAAAACATTTCAAAGGGCAATGAGATTCAGGCCGCGGTATTTATTAAGGATAAGGCTTATATAGAAACCTTTAACATCCTGGATCCTTTTTATGTGATTGATCTGGCTAATGAGCGAAAGCCGAAGGTCATCAGTGAAATTAAATTTGACGGATACAACACGAGCTTTGTGCCTTATGATGAGAAACGTTTAATTGCTTTTGGTCTTGTGCTTGATAATGATAAGAAGGCAAACGGATTAAAGGTATCATTATATGATGTATCAAATCCCGATAAGGTAAAGATTCTATCTAAGGATACGATTATGTATAAAGACTATAACAGTGCTTATTCCGAGGTGTTATACGACGGTAAATCACTGTTACTGGACAGGGATAAAGGTATTTTGGGTTTTCCAATTATTTATTGGATTAATGAAGCGGATAAACCGGCCTATTATAAACAATTTTATGCAGTGTATAAAATTAATAATGATTTGACTAACATCGGGAAGATAAGTCATTATGAAATAATCAATGAGCAAAATGAAAGTAATGATATTAAAAGAGGATTGATCATCAATAATTATTTATATACGGTATCCGATAAGTTAATAAAGATTAATGACATACCTAATTTAAAGTTAATAAAAAAAGGTTATTTAAAATGAACAAAGTTATTCAGGTTTGCCTGAATAACTTTTTGTCTATATCTTTTAATATTTACACATTTTGTTTATAATATTAATGTAACGCAAAAAAATGTCGGTTAGATTCGTCTAATTAGTGAAAGGAGTGGCATCTTGGAAGTAGAATATGAAATCGAAAGATTGATGAACGAATATGGCAATGATGTATTGCGCATGGCTTATTTGTATTTAAAAGACAGACACTTAGCCGAAGATGCCTTTCAGGAAGTATTTATCAGGATATATCATAAATGGGACAGCTTTCGTTATGAAAGCAATGAAAAGACATGGGTTATCAGAATCACGATAAATGTATGTAAAGATATGTTGAAAAGCAATTGGTTAAAAAAAGTAATCTTTTACGATTTGGAAGATATACATAATAGTAGTAATAATGTGGAAGAGGAAATAAATAAGAAAGAGCTATTCAATCAGGTACTAATGTTACCCGATAAATATAAGGAAGTTATCCTTTTATATTATTATCAAGGCTTTAGTATTGCGGAAATTGCCGATATTCTAGATACGACAACAGGAACGGTCGGCAGTTTGCTGTCAAGGGCTCGGGCACTATTAAAAGAAAATTGTGAGGTGACTTAAGTGGATGATTTAGGAAATTTGAAGTATATTATTAATGAACAGTTGAATGAATTGAAAGTTACTGATGAACTCGAAAGAAAAACACTAAATAAAATCTTTAATCGGGAAAGTAATTTTTGGGCACTGTTACGAAAAAACTGGATGCAGATGACCACTGTTTTCTCACTGTTTGTGATTATATGTACTTTAGGTATCAACACAATGCTTCATAAGAATAAAGCGACGATAATCACACCTGAAAGGATGCCAAATGTCACTCAGTTTCGTTTAAGTAATGATTACAGTATTGAGGAGTATGAGGAAGAAACAACGGAAAAAAAATAAATCCTTAAAGGAGTATGTTCATGAAAAGATTCTTCCTAACATTTTTATTAATATTGACTATTCCACTGTTATCCTGTGAAAGACAAATAAAAAAAGATCTTAATATTGGCATAAAAAATAAAAAAGATTTAACGGAAATTTTTGAAAGATATCATAATGTTTATTATCAAAATGATATAGCGATTAGAGAAGTCAACAATAAAGAAGATGCAGATTATTCCCGGACCAATACTCAGGTGACGGGTATTGATGAAGATGATATTGTGAAAACGGATGGTACTTATATATATATGCCGCTTAATAATGAAATTATTATTTCTAAAGTATATCCGGCAGACGATATGAAATTAGTGAAAAAACTAAGCTATGATAATTTCTATCCTTATTCGGTATATGTGGATGATAATTACCTCGTCGTAATTGGCACTTATTATAATGAAACCGATAAACAATCTTATACAAAGGTAATCGTTTATGATAAAACAAATTATAATAAGCCCAAGGATATTATCGTTATTGAAGGTTATATAGTTACCTCACGGAAAATAGATGATGTGTTACTTCTTGTTTCGAATAAAACGGTCTTTTTCAATCCGAAAGATGAGGATTCACTAAAACTGCCTGAACTTAAGGTTAATAACGACCGTTATAAGATTGATTATCCGGATATTCATTATCAATCGGGAACAATTCCGGAAAGCTTTGTGACCATACATAAATTTACATTAAGTGATTTAAAGGATCACAAATCATATACTTATTTAGGTTCGGCAAATCAGGTTTACGTCTCTTACAATAATATTTATATTGCGCAGTATCAATATGAATTTCATTCTTTACAAGAGAAAATCAACGATAAAAATGAGACCGGTATTATGAAAATCAGTTATGCCGACCATAATTTCGGCGAAAGCAAAAATGTATATGTTAAGGGGTATGTGAACAATCAGTTCTCGATGGATGAATATCAAAATACTTTCAGAGTCGTGACAACAAGCGGACGATTGTGGGAAAATAATAATATCGAAAATAACCTTTATCTTTTTGATGAGAATTTAAAGCTCATCTCAAAAATCGAGGGTATCGCAAAAGGGGAAAGATTACAGTCCGCCCGATTCTTTGATAATCGGATATACCTTGTCACGTTTAAGCAGGTTGATCCTTTTTTCGTGATAGAAGTAAGTAATCCGAAAAAACCGAAAATATTGGGTGTTTTAAAAATACCCGGCTACAGTACCTATTTGCATCCTTATGATGATAATCATATAATCGGATTTGGTTTTGAGACAAAAACAGTCGGTGATTCGACCGTGACAGCGGGAATAAAATTAACAATGTTCAATGTCATAGAACCGCAAAATCCGAAAGCTTTATTTAATGAAGTCATTACCTTTAATGAAAGCAGTTATGTCTTTTCCGAGGTTTGCTACAACCATAGGGCTTTGTTGTTTGATAAAGATAAAAATATTATTGCTTTTCCGTTTGTCTTTAATAATTCAATCCTGAAGGACGGCTATTATCAACATTTCTATCGGCAATCATATAAGGTCTATCATGTAAATTTAGATAGCGGATTTAAGTTTATGACCGATATATCACATTTTGACGGGGAAAAGGGAAATCCCAACGGATTAGAAATATTAAGAGGTTTATATATTGATAATATTCTATATACCGTGTCACATAAAAAAATACAGGCACATGATTTAATGACCTATAATAAGCTTGCTGAATTATATATAGATGGAAAATAATTTTAAGTATCGTTACTTTATTATCAATTTGTTTATATAATAATAGTGAGAGTGAAGATAAATAGTTAAGGAGGGTTGATGATGAGAAAGTTAATTATATCGTTAATTACCGGTACCGTTATTCTTCTTGGGATTCTTTTTATTAAACCCATGGTGGTAGATTCTGTAGAATATAAATATGATGAAGTAGGTTTTGTGGGAGATTATCTATTATATGTGGATAAAACAGCAGATACTGATGCAGATAATGTTGAACGATTTTATCAAGATGATGATTATGATTATTATCTTACAAATAGTCAAAGTTATTTGTTAATTAAAGATGAAGAAATAATCGAACTGAAAAAAGGATTAGAGGAAAATAAAATAGATATTAATGATTTAAGAAATGTACTTACCGACATATCCGTAAAAACTAATTTGAGCAAGTATGATAAAATCGGTAAAGCAGGAAAATATGACATCTATAAAGATAACACAGTCCTGTTGTTTGCGCAGGCTTTAGAATTAATTTATGTAGATACGGAATATTATTATTATTTACCAAGTATTTCCAGTTATATTTATTTGTTGGTAAATGAAGATGAGGAAATAGATTTAAAAACAGCGTTAAAGGACGGGAAAATAAACATTGCTGATGTTAGGAAAGTAATTACCAATATTTACGCGGTAGAGAGAAATGATTTATCTGTGGATAGTAAATATCAACGACTGGGTGTTGTCGGTGATTATGTTTTATATAAAGATACAACATATAGCGTTTTTCCGCAAATGATTGAAGTCATATATGAAGACAGTTTATATGTTTACTATTTGCCTACATTAAGCAGTTCTATATATTTGTTGGTTAATGATAGCGAGCAGCTTGGTTTAATTGAAGCTTTAGAACAGGGAAAGATAAATATCGCTGATCTGCAAAAGGTCATTAAAATCTATGTGAATAATAAATAATAGGGACTTTATCAAACCGATAAAGTCCCTTTGTTCTATTGATCTTTTTTTGTAAAATATAAGATTAAAGCTATGACTAATACACCAATCAGAAACAAAAAACCTAAGATAAGTAAGAAAAGTATTGGGCTCAAAGCTGCCATTATTATTCCCCCTTCTTAGGTATTATAGCATGATTGAATTTATCTTGTCATTAAAAGATATACGGAATAAACATTTTGGTGTGTTTTTTATAGGTGATATATTCTTCGCCGAATTCCTGAATCATGTCGTTTTCTTCTTTTTTGGCTAAGCGATAATACATATAGACAATGATTGGAAACATTATTAACATCGGCAAAGTAGCCCAATTTAGTATCATACCGATAACAAGTAAAATGAATCCGGTATATTGCGGATGACGGATGTATTTATATACACCGGTTTTTACCACTTTTCCTTTTCCTCTTTCTTTTGACCAGTATTTATGATAGATATTATACCAGCCGCAGGCAATAATCGTTATCGCCAGTAAGCTTAAGAAAACACTCAGATACATTCCGGTATGACCGATATATTCATACAGTGTGTGTCCCCATAAAATTCCGTTAGGTAATTCTTTTCCGATTATCCAAGAGATAAAGATCATACTCATCGGGATACCATGCATTTCAATCGCAAATGCCAATACAAAAGCAACATAAGCTGTTGATGGCTTGCGATTCATTTTTTTGTAGAAGGGAATAAATAGTAGGGCCATTAAGTATAATAAGGCGAAAAATACTACTCCCCCCCATTGATGATAATGTGTTTGTAATTCGTCCATTTTAAATTTCCTCCTTAAATTTATTAGTTGTCATAATATGTGACATTAATATCCTCATTTACAATTAGATCAGCTTCCAAAATACCGGTTGCCGTAACTGTTCCGACTATTTTTATTTTATATTCGCCTTTTTTGATATCAGTTACGTATTCATCATTTTCCGATTCTTCAAAGATATTGATTATTTTTTTATCCGGTGTGATTAGTAAAAAGTTTATTTTACCTTTATCAATAGCGGAATCGTAGGTTATTTTAATTGAACTGTCGGATTCGGATTGTAACTTCCATAAGGTGTCAACTCCGGTAAACCTTTTGTATTTTAATTTTAAATGAGCTTCATTAATGGTAAGGTCTTTATTTAAGTAGCTGTAACTGTCGGCTTCACCGAGAATTTTATTATGTGTGATGACTTTTTCACTGCTGCAGCTATTTAGCCCGAATATGATAACGCAAATAATAAAGATTAATAAACGACGCATTTTTTCCATTTTTTATCCTCCTTTTTAATGATAATAATTAAATTTTCGCCATTGTTTTTATGATACTGATATTTGATGCGGTTGACTTCTAGGATGTTTATGAGTTCAAACATGAAGTCATGAAGCTCATAGATGATCAGTATTCCGTTTTGATTTAGTTTAGCGAGTATTTTGGATAATTCTGATAGTCTATCCTGTGCGTTAATGACCGCAAACGGTTGGTTAAGAAAGACTTTATCATACATAGATGATTTTAGATCTTGAATATCAATATCTTTAACTTTGGCTTTGCATTTTCTGATTAACCTGTTGTCAGTTATTCCGTAATACAGTAAGCAATCAGATTTTTGTAAATTTAACTCTTTAACAATGTTTTTGGTTAATTTGATATGAATCACCTCGCTTGACACATATGACATTATAGTCGATTAAAATAAAAAAGAAACCTAACTAAAGTTAGGTTTGCGGTTAGGTTTTACAATATTTTCATTCTTTTGGCTTTTTCAACTGCCTGTATACGATTTTTAACATCTAATTTACTAAAGATGTGGTTAATATGCCATTTAATGGTACCGACGCTGATAAATAAATCCTGACTGATTTCTTCGTTTGATTTTCCGAGGGAGATGAGTTCAATAATTTCCTTTTCCCGGTCGGTTAACAGGTTGTCGGATTCTTTAGGGCTTGTTTCTTCAGATAATGCCGTGTATAAGGTGTTATCTAATTTTTTTATTAAGGATAATGATTTGAGCGGTAATAAATAAAAGTTGGCGCTTATTCCATAGTCCTTATATATTTTAATTGCTTCCTTTAAGTATTCCAAAGCCTCTTTTTTCATATTATCGAGCAAACATAATTCGGTTAACTGAATTAAGGTCAATTGAACATAGGAGATATTTCCGATATATTTATACTTTTCCAAATAGGTTACTAAATCGGAAGGTTTTATTATATAGCTCAGTTCTTTTAGTTTCAGGTATACCAATCCTTCTATGATTACGGAATAACTTCCCAATTTACCGTTGATAAATTCCAATTCAAACAGTTCGATATCCGGTTTTATATCTTTTTCATAGATTTCATGACAATAGATATTGAAGAAAGCTATCAGTAATTTTATCTGCGGGTAATGCATTTTATCAAACATGTCCGATACCTGATTTGCCAGTTCGAGCAAGTGCTTTTTATCTTTTAATATATAGTAGGATTTAAATAAATATAATTCAATTAAACCGTGCATATGAAATAATTTGGCGTTATCAATGAACTCTTTGGCCAGTAACAGGTGCTTTATTGCCAAAGCATGTTTATTTAATTCGTAGTAGCACATTCCCAAAGGGAGATTGATTAAATTATAATAGGAAGCAGTATCATTCATGAAGCTTTCCGAGGTCAGTAAGATTTCATTGGCCTGATTGAAAACATTTGCGTATTCGCCGAGTTTATACAGATTTAACAGTTCGTTTGTTTTACTGGTGATAAATAAAAAATGTAAATTCAATGATTTAAAGATGTTCGCCGAATGATTAAACATAATACTGGCCTCGCGATATTGATCATCACTTGATAGAATCTGTCCGTAGGTCAAGTAGCTGTTGGCCATATAAATGCTTTGATCATCTTCCGGAAGGATATCAATTGATAACTTAGCGTACTTTAAACCGTCCTCAATATTGAGCATACTGCTAATGAAAGCTTTCAATCCGTAATATAAGGAGCTGCACCGAGGATTATCCAATTGTAATTCCGTGATGTTGTTAAAAACTCTAAACATATTGGCATGATCGCCACTGGTAAAAGCCAGCCAGGCATAGATTAATTTTGCGGTAACACTCGGTGAGGCATCGATATCGGCTTCTCTTATCAGTTTATAATTATCGGGAATAAATGGCGTGGAAAAGAGTAAACCGATGTTCTTTTCTAAATAATCCGCTATTTCATTGATGTCATCATTTTTTAGTATTTCTTTTAAAGATTCATCGATTAGTTCAGGCATAATTATCTCCATATTTAAAAAATAATTTACTGTCATTTGTATTATAAAATTTTTTAAGTAATATTTCAATATTTTGTTTTTTTATAGCTTTTTTTGTTTGCATCTAATAATATACTGCTTTATACTTAAACTAGTAGTAAACGAGGTGATGAAATGAAGGTAAGGGAATTATTAAGATACGGAGAAAAATTAGCGTTGGATCATGATAAAGAAGAAAGTGCGATTAAATTATTGCTGATGCATTTTCTGAATAAAGAAAGCTATGAACTTATCATGAATATGGATGAGGAAGTGGATATAGAAAAAGAAACGGCATTTAAAGAGGGAGTGTCATTATATATATATAAAAATATTCCCGTTCAACATATACTTGGATATGAATATTTTTACGGTTATAAATTTATTGTCTCAAATGATGTTCTGATACCGCGTTTTGAGACGGAAGAACTTGTTGCCAATGTTTTGGCGGCTTATGATGAATATTTTAATAACGAAATTGTCGATGTGGTGGATATCGGTACGGGTTCCGGAGCAATTGCGATAGCATTAAGTCTTGAGGAAAAAAAGATGCGGCTTGATGCGACAGATATTAGTGAGAAAGCACTTTGTGTGGCAAGGCAAAATGCGGAAAATTTACAGGCCAGGGTTAATTTTTATCAGGGTGATATGTTGGAACCGGTTATTAATACCGGGAAAAAATACGATATTTTGGTTTCGAATCCGCCGTATATACCTAAAGAGGAGTATGTGGAATCACTGGTAAAGGAAAATGAACCCCATGTGGCTTTATTCGGAGGGGCTGACGGAATGTATTTTTATGAAAAGATTTTACGGGATGCTCATTTAATATTAAAACCGAAGAGTATAATAGCATTTGAACATGGTTGGAATCAGAAGGAAAGAATGGAACTGCTGATAAAAAAATATTTTCCCGAATCAAGATATGAAATCATCAAAGATATAAACGGTAAGGACAGGATTACGGTTATCTACAATCAGTAAATGGTATAAATTTAGCGCCTTGGTAGAAAATAGTATTGTATGTGTAATAGATAAAATATAATTTCGGAATCGCTTTCATTAACTATTTTCATTGAAATTTCCATAAAATGGTTTATAATTAGAATTGTGAAAAAATATGAAAATACAAAGGAGTTGTGAAATATGCCTTATATTACGGACATTTATGCACGCGAGGTTATTGATTCCCGGGGAAATCCCACAGTAGAGGTTGATGTTTATACCGAAAGCGGTGCTTTTGGTCGGGGAATCGTTCCTTCAGGAGCATCGACGGGCGAACATGAAGCAGTTGAATTACGCGATAATGATAAAGAAAGATATTTAGGGAAAGGTGTATTACAGGCAGTAAGAAATGTCAATGAAATAATTGCGCCTGAAGTTATCGGAATGGATGTAACCCTTCAGGTACAAATTGACAAATTGATGATTGAATTAGACGGAACACCAAATAAGAGTAAATTGGGAGCTAATGCGATTTTAGCCGTGTCCATAGCTTGTGCTCATGCCGCCGCTGATTATGTCGGTTTACCTTTATATTTATATCTGGGCGGTTTCAATGCGAAAGAATTACCTGTTCCGATGATGAATATTATCAATGGCGGAAAACATGCCGATTCGGGTATTGATTTCCAGGAATTCATGATTATGCCGATGGGAGCCAAAACTTTCAGTGATGCGGTGAGAATGGGTGCGGAAGTATTCCACAATCTGAAAAAAGTATTGAGCTCTAAGGGTTATAATACAGCTGTAGGTGATGAAGGCGGATTCGCTCCACAGGTTAAGGGAGTTAACGAAGCATTGGATGTAATCGTCGAAGCTATTATTAAAGCCGGATATAAACCTGGGGAAGATGTGTTCATCGCATTGGACTGCGCATCAAGTGAATTCTATGATGCAAGTACCAAGACTTACAACATGGTTCGTCAAAATCAGTTAAAATATACTTATGAAGATATGATTAAATTCTTTGAAGAATTAATCGCCAAATATCCGATTATTTCCATTGAAGACGGACTGGCTGAAAACGACTGGGAAGGTTGGGCTGAATTGACAAGACGTATCGGTAATAAAGTACAACTGGTCGGTGACGATTTATTTGTGACTAACACTGAATTCTTGGCCAAAGGTATTAAGTCTAAAGTAGCCAATTCAATCCTGATTAAAGTAAATCAAATCGGTACCTTAACGGAAACTTTCGAAGCTATTGAAATGGCTAAGAAGGCCGGTTATACCGCAGTTGTATCACATCGTTCAGGAGAAACGGAAGATACGACAATTGCCGATATCGCCGTAGCTACAAATGCCGGACAAATCAAGACGGGTTCAATGTCACGTACGGACAGAATCGCGAAGTATAATCAATTATTACGCATTGAAGATGATTTGGAGAATACGGCAAAATATTTAGGTTTAAAATCACTTTATAATTTGCATAAATAGTTGAAAGAGCACCAATATGGTGCTTTTTCCGTCATTATTAAAAATAAGTTTACATTGTATTAAATTTAGTTTATAATAGTAAGAGATTATTACAACATAAGGAGGTACTTATGAACAGTTTGAATTTTGTCGATTACCTTTTATTAATAAATTCAATGATTTTGATCATGTTTGTTGCTTTACAGGAAGCTAAAGGTGATTTGGGTGAAGCGTTGACAGGTAAGAATACAGAATTGTTTAAGAATCAAAAAGAACGTGGAGTGGAATTATTATTAAGTCGCGGTACTTTGATTTCTGTCATTTTATTTATTGTACTAGCTTTATTACGTAAATATGCTTAGTCTAAAAATCCCGTTTACGGGATTTTTGTTTCTTTGACATATATATGTGGTATACTGTACATATATTAGAATAAAGGTGTGATAATATGCCAAAAGGTTTGGGAAAAATAATCGCGCAAAACAAAAGAGCATATCATGATTATTTTATCGAAGATACATATGAAGCGGGATTAGTTTTGGAAGGTACGGAAATTAAGTCAATAAGACAGGGAAAAGCAAGTATAAATGACGCATATGCGCATATTGATTATAATCAGGCATATATATATAATATGCATATTACGCAATATGATTTCGGAACAAAAGGTAATCATGAGCCTACAAGGACCAGAAAACTGCTTTTACACCATAAGGAAATCAGTCGTTTATACGGACTGCAGCAACAGCAGGGTTATTCTTTAATACCTTTGAAACTATATATAAAAGACGGGTTTGCCAAGGTGGAAATAGCCGTGGCCAAAGGTAAAAAACAATATGATAAGCGGGAAGATTTAAAAATTAAAGATTCCAACAGACAGATCGAAAGAGCACTTAAAGACCGTAATTTAAACAGGGATTAGGGAGGATTAAATGTCAAAAATAGAGATCTATAATAATAATTTATCCGAGGAAGAATTAATAAAGATTGCCAAGAAAAGAATCAGAATTAAACGGAATATGTATTCGCATATTACCGCATATGTAGTGATAAATGCCTTTTTAATCTTTATATATTTGATATCGGAAAATAAGGGATCGGGAACACCTTGGTTTGTATGGCCGCTGGCCGGTTGGGGAGTATTTTTAATACTTGACGTAGCCACTTCAATCCAGAGTTTACGTTTTACTTATAATACCGGTGCGATTACCAAAGAACTGGAAAAAATAAAGAGAAAACTGGATAGATAATAAAAAGGAGGGGTAGCGTGGAAGAGTATAATTACATTAAAATGGATTATTCCGAAGAGGAGTTAATTGAACTTGCGAAAAAAAGGATTAAAATCAAAAGAGAATTATATTCACATATCGCCGCATATATTTTCGTCAACGTATTTTTATTATTTATTTATTGGTTAATCATGGGAGAAATTAAGTTCAATGTAGCTTTCTGGCCCGGTTGGGTATTCTCCGGTTGGGGACTGGGATTGTTGTTCCATATATTTGAGGCAAACCAGGAATTAAGTTTTAAATATAATGTCAATGCCTTAAACAAAGAGTTGGAAAAAATTAAAAAGCAAATAAAGCCAAATAATATTGAATTATAGGGGAGAGTTTGCTATAATAAATATCCGGGACTTGTCCCATAATAAATATGGGGATGTTACGGATTCGACGGGGGCATTTGAGCTTGATAAGCAGGTCGTGCTAAACACCACGTTAAACTGTCGAGGTTTAAATAACCGGAAAACAAAATTTACAATTCGCTGCTTAATTAAATAGTAGTGGCTCCATTCAACCATCGTCCATGTGGTTGTCTCGGAGCTCAGTTTAGTGGACTACGCTGACGTTCGCCTCCTTAGGACGTTAGAAGAAGATGAAGAAGGATCGCTAACAGATAGCCCGTCTATCGGCAGTTTGTTAGTTAAACTTAAAGGTAGAATAAACCTGTAGAAAGTCAAGTGGTCGGTGTTTTCGGACGCGGGTTCGACTCCCGCCATCTCCACCATATTAATTATACCAAGTTGATACAATGAATAAGGCGATAATATGCATTTTTTTCTTTTATATAATTGAATATTTAAAACGTGAAAAAAGTTAAAGGTAAGCTAAACTCTAAAATAAATTATTATATTAGTAGTTTTCGCTTACCTTTTATTGTTATTGAAAAATCCTTACTTTAGGTGGTGTCGAACTTTTTGGGGGTGACTTATGGGGTGTGTCGAAATAGTAAATTCATGAGTGAAACGCATTCTAGTAATGTTGGAGAGTCATATAAATTTTTATGGTGAATATAATTTTATTTAATTAATATTAGAAAATAAGGTGATTAATAAATTTAATAATGCTAAAATAGAAATAGGAAGTGATGGTAACCGAAGGATTACCGATTAAGTAGATATTGTATAAAGAAAGGTCAATTTGAGATCGAGATTATGAATGTGTAAATAATGAAGGGATATAAAAATGAAAGATAATAAATTATTTCAAAAAATTTTATTAATATCATTGATAATTATATCAAGTCCATTTATATTGTTTGGTTTGATAATCTATTTTATTATATATATATTACCGTCACCAATTGAAAAACATAGGTATAAAAAATCATATTATTATAGGGACCTAAAAATAAAATATAGTTTTGGTATCACATATATAGAAGATTATGAAATTTATAATCTATTTAAGGGAACTAACATAAAAAGGATGACATCATCTATAAAGGATAACTATGTATATTATGAAACAGAAAAACCAAATAAAAGGATTATTTTACTCTTGCCATGGTTTGAGGATCTTCTATATGATTCCAATGATTTGGAGTGGAAATTTATTAGAGAGGTAGATCGAGATTTCCCAGAGAGCTTTGAAAATGGAATGCGACTAGAGGTTCTAGAAAATATAGGTCAAAGTGATTATGAAGTAAAGGTTTTAGTTAATGAGAATTATTTTAATAAAAATGAATTGCCTATAGCTTATAAAAGCGAACACTTTATAATATACAATAAAAATAATTTATCAGATATATTGGAAAAATTAAAATTTTAGGTTTATTTCTATAAGTGATTCTTTAGTTGTGACATAATTACATATACTTGGCGGTTTCAGTGAAAATGGATTGTATGATAATTATTACGATGAAAACGGTAAAAGAATCTATTTTGGGATAACGAAAAGTTTTCCCAAGTTTAAATGTAGTGTTTGGATGGGAAAAATTTCAGTACTAGTGCTTAAAGAAGATAAGTTGCCTTTTGAAAGTATATTTAATATTTTTTCAAATAATAAATATGATATTTGTTCTTATAAGGAAGATCACGATCGTGTATTATTTGAGTTATATGAAAAGGTTAAAAATGCGATTATTGTTAATAAAATATCCGCAAAGAAAATTAGCATTAATATTTATGGAGAAAACGTTGACCAAAAATTTGATATATCAGAATTACCATCGCAAGATATTATCGAAAGATAAATAAGGTGAATAAAGAGAAGATTATCATACATATTATGTTGGTAGTGAAGGAATTGGAGAATGATTGTATCGCAGATGAGTTAACTAGAATTTCAAAAGAAGGAAAACTGTATGATTGCGAAGGTACAGCAAATCAAATGGAAAGTTACTTAAATAGTAAAGGATTGCAACGGGGTGTTGATTACAATCGTGTCAATATCCAAACCGCTAATCAAGGTTTTATTGAAAGTAAAAGCATTGGGAATATCAGTCAAAAATGGGTATCATGTTGGAATTGAATATAAAGTTTTATGATATCTCATACCGATGAAAATGCATTTGATGTTTTCTATGAAATTCTTGGCAAATATATGATTAAGTATCCTGAAATTTTTGAAAAGGAAAAAATACGTCAAGAAAAATATCATAAGTTGCAATTAAATACAGAAATAGATAAAATTGAACCAACTGATGATTATTTAACTTCTGGTACACTATTAGATTATATAAAAGTCAATAAAGAAAAATATAAAGATAATGAAGTTTTAAAACATTATCTTCCAGATGAATTTGAAGAAAAAAAGTAATTAAATAGTATTGAAATCAGCGATAAAAAGTTGACTTCTTTTTCTTCACAATAAACTTAATTATTTTTTTACCGTAACCGTCCCCACACCTCATATTGGGTAAACGTCAAATTCTTATCGTAGCAGGCAAAGGCTACCAGTTGAACAAGGGGATGTTTTATACATATAAACCTCCAATTAGTAACAACTTGGATATGTAAGGTTAAAAATTGAATCAACTTAGGTATGACAACACAATCAAGGAATCGTGTGTTGAACTGGCAAAAATGACGTAAAATTTGTAGCAAGTTGGGTATGACATAGTAGCAACTTGGATATGTGAAACAAATTTTTGTAACAACTTGGGTATGACAACACATATTATCCTCGTACACGAGGACCAAATAAATTAAATATCAGTATAGAATTAGATACTCCTGTAGGTTATAATAGAACTACAGGAGTTTTTATTTACATAAAAACGGACATTTCCGTCTCCAAAAGTGGCGAAAATGGCTAAAATGGACGCGGGTTCGGACCGAAGTACTATACCAAGATAAAAAGGAAAAATTTAATAAAAATTACCTTATTAATGAGATTAATGTATGGGTAAAATCAGGTGGGGATTTATAGAAAAAAATTAAAAAACAAGGATGAGTAGGACAGTTAATTGGATTTGTTGAGTTGGAGAAAAGAGTGATGAAATGAAACAAAAATTTATAAATGGTACCTCAGAAGAGTTATATTTTAAGATAATAATGATTGTCTCAAAATCAAAAGATCCTATGAAAGTAGCTAAGAAATTAAGAAAAAAGTTAGGTTTTAATAAAAAGCAAATTGATTTTATCTTTGATGTTAATTATGAAGAAGAGATAAAAGACACTAATGATCTAAAAACAAAATTAATTTCTATGGAGAATAAAAAGATCGATTATCAATCTACAAAACTGAAAAGTGATTCAAAATTTATATTTGTATCTATGTTGGACAGATTAGGATGCTTTGTATTATTTTTCTTAATTACTGTACTTGTATTATATTTAGCAATATACGATACCTACGGGAGAACCGAATTTAATATAAATGGGCTGAGATATTTTGTGGTTCCGTTTTTGTTCACGATATCTATAGTATTTTTATTTAGCTCATTTAAGTTTATAAGATTACACTTAGGATTAAAAAAAGACATTGCTAATAATGAAGTGTCAACAGCTATTATTCATGATTTGAAATGTATTAAGACAATTAGAGAATATAAAGGAAGAAATAATGTTAAGATAGTTGGAGTTATTTTATACTCTAGGGAAGGTAATAAGGTTAAGAAATACTATCTATTTTTGAGGGATAAGTTACTTTATAGAGTTAATCGGCAGAAAATAAAGAAATTATGTAATAAAAGATATGAAATAAAGTTTTTAAATAACTCCGGGTATGTTATTTCATGTTCAAATACAGTGGAAATTATAAAGGCATTTAATGTGGACTAATAAATAATAATCTCAAGTTTGTTGATCCATGTAGTTGTGAAGAAATTGAAAATAAAGAATTTTTAGATGAATTAATACACCGAACCCAGTCCTATTGTGGATGGCAACAGGAGCAATGGATAGGTCACTGTGGAGATTATTGTGAATTTATTAATTATGTTGGTTGGGAAGAAATAAAACATTTATCCGATGAGTTGAAGGAAGATCTGGATTTAATAAAACAAGAACTAGGATTAACTCAAAAAGATTTAGAGGAATGTTTAATTAATGACGGAACTTTGCAAGGTTATTTGTTTAAGTGTTTGCATTGTGGTAAACATAGAATAATTACTGATTGTGATTAATCTAAATAGTAAAGTTAACATAAAAAAATATTATAATGTTAATTAGATGGAGAACTGGACGTGGATACCATCTGACACAGGCCATCTCCACCAAAATAAAACAAGCTAGTAATAACTAGATTATCTTACATTAAAATTATTATCTCAACTTTCGCAGATCATAATTCCTAATTTTATTTTTATATAATTAGGTAATTTATTGATAAAAGCATCAAAAATAGTATTAAATACCTCTTTAGTGTTTATAAAGATTTCAGAAATAACCTCTTTTAAAAGTGATAAAATTAGCCGCAATGAATCCATGGATTTTATGTCTTCTAATTCATCGCAACATATATAAAATAAATCACCAATGGTTCTTACATCAACATTATTTCGGGCTTCCTCTGTTAACATCATATACCTCATGAATACGATTGATGTATGAGCTACCAAGGCGTCATAATTTCTGCTTTGAAATTCATTCGCTAATTTCAAATATGATTTGCATGTCTTAAAAAAGACCTCAATATCCCAACGTTTTCCGTATATTCTAACAATCTCTTCATTACTTAATTTCGTGTTGGTTGAAATAAGTGCTAACCATTCACTTTTTTTATTTCGGTTACGCACAAAAACAATTTTAACTGGTATCCTTTCTCCTTCTTCATTTTTTATATCAACAACCTTAGAAGTAAGGATATCACCTTTCTTAGTTCCTCTTTTGGTATTATTGAAGATTTCCTTTAAAGTCATATGACGTCCATTTATAAGATAATAAGATTTTGGAGTGTCTTTAATCATAGCGATGGTATGTAATTTTAATTTATGCAGATTACAAATTGCCTTTTTTGATGAATACCAGCTGTCAAACAGAACATATTGAGCTTTTATCCCAAATCGCATCGCTTTCTTAATCATTTCTATCATATATTCATTTTTCTTTTCTTTGGAGGATATTCTTCTTTTGTAAGCTAAACTTCTCTTATCCATCTTTTGCATCTGATACAATTGATTCTTCTCCTCACTTGAGGACATTAAATTAAAATTAATAGGTACAAAGGTGTTTCCATCTGACCAACCTAGGGTTAACATCTGAAATCCTTTAATATATTTACCTGTTACATGATCATAGAACTTTGATAATAATTCAACATTCTTACTTCTGTTTCTTTCATAAGTAGAATCATCGACGATAAATACTTTTCTCCTTTTTCCACTAGTCAATCCACTGATTTTCTTGATGATAATTGATGAAGACAATAAATATAAAAGTTTTTCCCAATTAAAATAGGCAGTGTTCAAAAAACGATAAACTGTATCCTTACTAAATCCCGCTTCATCTTTATTAGTTTCTAAATGGCGATAAAAGTTTTTGTGGGTAAATATTAGGGTAAAGAGATAAGTTAATATTTTTATACACGCTATACCTTTGCTTTTATAGAAATTACACTGCTTCAACATTGATGAAAATAACTTATAGTTAAAGAATTTATGTATTTTAGTATTAATAGTATTATCAATCTGTGTTTCATATGGTATAATTAAAGACATGACAAAGACAACTCCTTTGGTTAATAGTTTTTGCAACCTAATTATACCATTTTAAGGAGAGTTTTTGTCTATTTTTATATCAAAAAAGGATAAATTACCAAGATATATTTACATAACCTGTGGATAACTCATCTGCGAAAGTTGAGTAAAATCAAAATAAACAATGAATAAGTGAATAAATAAATTAATAAAATCAAAGTATTTAAATTGTTCCATATATCCTTATATTATTTGCTACTTTTAGCATGTTGAAATAGTATGTTGATTAATTTAAAGTAATTTTAAAAATTAACATATTATTGGAGGATAATTTATGAAGGATATAGCGAAACATTTTAAATTGGTTTTAGATGAGTACTTAAAGGAAAAAGAAAAAGATTATAAAGGAAACTATTTAGCTAAACATATTAGGGAAACGATACCTTATGAGATCAAAAAGAAATATGATAACTATATTGTTACAGGTTCTTCTGGGAAAGGTAGCTGGACATATACACCATGGATAGCAATATTTAATGATAAAATAACAAAATCTGCACAAAAAGGATATTACATTGTATACCTATTTAAAGAAGATATGTCAGGATTTTATATATCGTTGAATCAAGGTTATACGTTTTTTAAAAATAATTCTAAAAGTGAGGAAGAAGTGCATCGTTACCTTAAAACTTTATCAGATTATTGGAAGGATCAATTAAATATTGACATTAGCTATAGATTAAATGAAATTAAGCTAAATGCGACTACGGATTTAGGAAAAGGTTATGAACCAGGTCATATATGTGGTAAATATTATGAAACAGGTAATTTTAATTCAAATGAACTAGATTTTGACTTGAGTAAAATGTTAGGATATTATGATCAATTGTATAATTTAATGCATGGGGATAGTTTTGAAAAAATAAATGCGAGTATCCTAGAAGATAAATTTAATGATAAATATTTTATAAATGAAAACAATGAAATTATTGAAACTGATAGGGTAAAAGAGGAATTTAATAATTTAGTCGAAGATCAAAAATACCAGCAGAATATTAATCAAAATGAGCCATATACAGACAAACAACTAGAGGAAATAAGAAATAAAAATAAAGAAATAAAAAAACAAAAAGGAAAAAGGACAAATAATAGATATAAAACAGACTTTAAACTTGGTAAAACCGCCTTAAGTAGGGCAAATTTTAAATGTGAAATTGATCCTAATCATATAACTTTTACTTCTAAAAGTGGAATGAATAATTATGTTGAAGCACATCACCTTATTCCAATGAAGTATCAAGAACATCAAGATTTTTTAATTGATAACGATATATATATTAACTTAGATCAATTAGAAAATATTGTATCTCTTTGTCCTGTATGCCATGCTAAAATCCATTTTGGTATAAAAGATGAAGTTAAAGAAATGCTCATGTTCTTATATGAAAAAAGAGTTAATAGTTTGCTGACAAATGATAATATAGAATTAGATATAAACGATTTATTTAAATATTACGGTTTAGTATAGCATAATATTGTTCATGTCAAGATCTTGTTTATCATTTTTTAACTTCAATCTGAGAATAAATATAACTTTTATTTTTTTCAGAAATTGGATTTATGTCAATAGTTTGGACATAAAAAGTTAAACTTTTTTATATAATTATTCTTATTTTGGATTCGTATTCATTAGGTGTTTGATATCCAATAC
>JAWLBU010000046.1:0-21064 GCA_041687555.1 Haloplasmataceae bacterium
AAAACAACGAATAATATCAAAATATAACAAATTGTCATTAATATTAGGTATAATCTTGTTGAAGAGAATTTCAGGAAACGTTATATGTGTAATTTATTTACAAAAATTAATTAGAGATTTAAGATAATGACGGAATAACATCAATATTTCACCTCTTAATCTCCATCATGTTATCACTAATAAATTATAAAAGGTATAATAGTTTAAATAAATAAATTATTATACCTTATTATATTAATTAGCTAATGCAAAATGGGCAAGTATATATGATATAGTTATATAGATAATACTAATAGCCGTTATTGCTATTGTAAAAGGCGTTATTCCATTACGTTCATTTTCTATATAATAATCATAATAAGTCTTATACTTGAAATTTTTTTTGTATAAAGCCGATTTGATACTATAATTTAATATTAAAAATATTTTATTTGCATCGGTAATTGATAATAATCCAAAGAAAAACATAAATATTCCGACGATAA
The DNA here is from genome assembly GCA_041687555.1 of Haloplasmataceae bacterium. Taxonomy (GTDB): domain Bacteria; phylum Bacillota_I; class Bacilli_A; order Haloplasmatales; family Haloplasmataceae; genus JAWLBU01. The sequence continues at coordinate 486 of JAWLBU010000046.1, forward strand.
ATAAAGCGTTTGATATACTTTCATAAGTGTAAGCACCTTGAAAAAGTGTAATATGAATTACATAAACACAGGTAAGACTAATAGCAAAGGTTATTAAAAATTTTTTCATTAATCCTTCAGTTCTTTCTTGTAATTTTCTATTTCGATTTTATTACCATAAACAAAATGATTATCCTTTATTTTATGCAACTCAGGTAAATCGGTACTATAATTATGTATAGCTGGATCATACGGAATCCTTTTCCGCTTTTTCTCATAACGTGGATCCGGTAATGGAACTGCTGAAAGAAGCGAGCGTGTATATGGGTGCAAAGGATTTCTGAATAACTCGTCCTTATCGGCCAGTTCAACAAGTTTTCCATAATACATGACACCGATTCTGTCGCTGAAGTATTTAACAACGGACAGATCATGAGCAATAAATAAGATGGTAATACCTAACTGTTGTCGTAAATCATTAAGTAAATTTATCACCTGAGCCTGAATTGAAACATCAAGGGCACTCACGGGTTCATCGGCAATAATAAACTCTGGGGATGGCGCTAGGGCTCTAGCAACCCCTATTCGTTGTCTTTGACCGCCGCTAAATTCATGTGGGTAACGACTGGCATGTTCCGGTAACATTCCAACAGTATTCAGCATTTCATATACGCGATTTGTAATTACTTTATCTTTTTTCTCACCGGCAATTCTTAGTCCTTCAGCAATAATCTCCTTTACTACCATGCGTGGATTAAGAGATGCCACAGGGTCCTGGAAGATCATCTGCATTTTTTTTAATAATTCCCGATTTTCCTTTTTAGTATCCGCTTTTCTGGCTTCAATCTCTTTACGTAATTCCAAAATTCTTGGCAAATCATTTGGATTCTTTTTTTTCTTGATATCTCTGATTTCCTTTTTCAAAGAAGCATAACCAGCGGATATTCTTTTACCTAAGAAATAAATTTCACCGTCAGTTGGCTCGTATAATTTAATGATTGTTCTGCCTGTGGTTGTTTTACCACATCCGGATTCACCAACTAAACTAAATACTTCGCCTCTATATATATCAAAGGAAACATCATCAACTGCTTTTACGACCAATCTATTCCTGCCGAAACCGCTTTTAAAATATTGTTTTAAACCTCTAACACTTAACACAGGTGTCTTATTATTAGTCATTATTAATCACCTCTTTCGGTGATTCCGACATTCTTGCAATTCTGTCACGAATAATCTTAGGCATTTCAACTTTAGGTGCATTTTTATGCAAGAGCCAAGTTGCAGCATAATGAGTATCGCTTACCTTAAAGAATGGTGGTTCTTTCACAAAATCTATTTTCATCGCAAACTGACTGCGCTCGGCAAATGCATCTCCCTTAGGAGGAAATAACATATTAGGCGGAGTTCCTGGTATAGATTCCAAACGGTCCTTTGAATCCAAATCAGGCATCGAAGATAGTAAAGCCCAAGTATACGGATGTTTTGGATTATAGAATATTTCTTCCGCCGTACCAATTTCGACTATTTTACCCGCATACATAACGGCAACTCTATCAGCCATATTGGCAACTACTCCCAAATCATGAGTTATAAAGATTACTGACAAACTGCGCTCTGATTTAATTCGCTTAATTAATTCCAAAATCTGGGCTTGAATTGTTACATCAAGTGCCGTAGTCGGTTCATCACAGATTAAAATATCCGGATTTAAAGTTAAGGCAATTGCGATTACTATCCTTTGCCGCATTCCACCGGAAAATTGGAAAGGATATTGTTTTAAACGTTTTTTTGGTTCAGGAATTCCCACCTCTTCCATAACCTGAAGTGCTCGTTCCTTTGCTTCTTTTCTGGTTACTTTTTTATACCTGCGTAAACCCTCTTTAAGTTTATAAATTTCTGCCCTTATTTTTTTGCGATCATTATTAGCCCGATTTCTCTTAATCTCTGCTATTTCCATATGAACACGTTTCTTTTCATTTTTCCACTCATCGGATACAACCTTTTTCGCATACGGTATCTGGCTTTTAAAGTTTCTCTTTGTGATTGCTATTTTATTGTTTACTTCAGCTATATCTTTTACTAATTGCTGCTTCAGATTATGAATTTCACTTTTCTTACCTTCAGATTTTAATTGTGATTTATAAAATTTAAATTTATTTAATAAATCCCTTTTCTCAGCTATGGCATTAACATATTCCATTCTTGACTTATGTACTAGATTCTTGTACTTATTATAAAGCCTGTTACCATTAATAATAAGCGCTTCGGTTATTTGTTTACCGACTCTCATAATAGGGTTTAAACTAGATAACGGATCCTGAAAAATCATGCCGATTTTATTTCCTCGGATTTTATGAAAATTTTCTTCACTGATTTTCGTTAAATCCTGGTTTTCATATATTATTTTACCCTTTTCAATTATCGCATTACCTTCTAATATTCCGATTATCGCCTTACTAGTTACCGATTTACCAGACCCTGATTCTCCAACTATTGCCAGTGTTTCACCTTCGGCTAATTCGAAACTAACTCCTCTAACAGCTTTAACTAAGCCCTGAGTCGTACGAAATGAAACTGTTAAATCTTCAACAACTAATTTTTTATTATTTACCATTATTCAGACCCCCTTAAAGAAGGATTAAATGCATCTCTTAACGCATTACCGAACATGTTGAATGTAATCATCAGAATAGAAATGATAATGGCTGGGAAAGCAATTAAATACGGTTTATTTAGCAATTCCGCCCGCCCATTATACAATAATATCCCAATGGAAGAACCTGATAACTGAATAAAACCAAATAATTTAAATGACTGTCCACTTCCGATACCATAACCTAGATATGAAATCGTTGATTCAGCAAAGATTACACCCGGAATCATTAAGATGCTCGCTGTAATGAGTGTGCCAATTCCATTAGGTAAAATATGACGGAAGATAATTCTTAAATCTTTAGCACCCAAAGTCCTCGATGCTAATACATATTCCCGACCTTTGTACCGATAAAACTGGGTACGTGTCACACTGGCCACACCAAGCCAACCAGTTACGGTCAGTAATAATATTAGAGTTAATATACCCGGTCCAAATAAAACAACAAATAAGGCCAACCATACTAAAAACGGAATTCGACCAATAATTTCGCCAAATCGTTCCATAAGTAAATCCAATGTCCCTCCGTAATATCCTTCAATAGCTCCATATATAATTCCAATTGTGATATTTATTGATGAAACTATTAGTCCCACTATTAAGGAGGTTCTTAATCCTAACCATACCAAGGTAAAATAATCCCTACCAGCTGCATCAGTTCCAAAGAGAAAATAAGGCATTCCTTCATAGCCTTGATATAATGCATAATCTACCGTTATATTATAAGAATAATATACTGTTCCGTCAGGTCCTTGAGCATCCCCGACAATACCATTGATTTTCCTAATCGGACATCCTTTTGGAAAAATTTTACCGTGTGGGTCAGGATTATCAGGATCATCTTCAGGTACGCAAATAGGGTATTTTTCAACAAGTTTTTTATACTCATCTTGGGAAAAAGCAAATATCTCTTTTTCACCCAATGCTTTTCCATATTCGTCAAAACGGAATGATGCTTCAGTCAGTATTCCCTTTTGTCTTGTATAACGACCGCTATAATCCTTATCTGATACTAACTGATATAGTGACAAATCATAACCGGTATCAACAATTGTCTCTTTATTATCCCTAAATTCTACACTTTCAAGAGCTACCGAAGCATTATCAACATCATTGACTAATTCTAATATTATAGGACTGGTAAAATATGTTTCCAAATATACGGGTAAGTACTGTTCCATTTTTTCATAAACGTTTATTTCCGTCGTTTCCGTAATAGTTTCTACCAGATGATAAGTAGGATTGGCGGGGTTAATCCTGTAATCTGATGATAATATTAGATTAACCGCAGCATTTTTCCCTTTTATTTCATTAATATTAATTTTTATAATCGGATTATTAACCTTACGAAAACTAAATACTTTATTTTTATAAACCTTTTTCTCAGTTGTGGAATTACTTTCATCTAATACTGATGATATAATAGCAGCGGCATTTTTTCTGTTTAATGATATGACATTTTCTCCGCCAACACACTCTTTTGCCTTTGCTGAGCATTCTTTTTTTGTATTTTTCAATGTATCCATTAATATATATTTTGGATTAAAGCCCACTGGCAAGCCCAATCCCGTTTTAGGATCTATCGTATTAATATCTACTGTTTGATTTGTATACTTCCTAGTACCATCCATAATACCTATTTTTTCAAGATAAGGTACTCTTGGCGGTAGATTAGCTTGTTCGTATTTTAAAACGGTATAATTTTTAGTTGTTAAAATCGGTACCAATATTGAAAGCAAAACAAGTATAAATAAAATGATGGTGGCCACGACATTTGTTTTATTTTTACAAAAGCGAATCATTGCATCCTTAAAATAACCAATAGGCTTTGTCTCAAACTTTTTATCATATATTTTCGCATCTTGTTGGACAAATTCAAAATCATCGGGTGCAAATTGTTCGTTAATATAATTTTCGCTATCAATCATTTTTTCGCCCCCATTCTAATTCTTGGATCGACAATTCCATAGGATAAATCAACCAGTAATACCGCAAACAAACTAATGAAAGTATAAAACGCTGATAATGCTAGAATTAAGTTATAATCAAAATTATTAGGGGTAAGAGCATCAAGGTATAAACGTCCCATGCCAGGAATTCCGTATATAGTTTCCGTTATTACCGATCCGACAATTAAACCGATGAATGAATAAATAATTGTAGGCACTAACGGTACCATGGAATTTCTCATAGCGTGACGGATAACGGCTTGTCGACGTGTCAGTCCTTTTGTTCTGGCTAGTAACAAAAATTCACTAGTCAATACCTCAGTTAATTCAGCCCGGGTCAAACGCGTTAATCTGGCAATTTCCCCCATAGAAAGTGCCATAACCGGTAATATCAGGCTGGTATAGCGTATTTTTCCAGTCACATAATCCGGTGGAAACTGTGACGGCAACCAATGTAAAGTATACCCAAACAAAAGTAATAATAAGAATAAAACAACAAAATGAGGAATAGAAATAAAAATCATAACACCTAATGATATTGCATTATCTGTGAATTTATTTTTTCTAAGAGCGGCTATGATTCCTAGGACAAAACCTATAGGCATAAAGACGATTAATGATAAAAAGTTAATTCGTAATGTTATCGGTAATTTCCGTTCTACGATATTAAATACCGGTTGATTTACTTGTACTTTGGTGGACACCCCCCAATTCCATTTAGTAACTATATTACGAATCCATCTGACATATTGTGTAGCAATCGGAACTGGTTCGTATACTCTGTAATGATTTCCACTTTCTATATACGCACATTTTTTACACTTTGCAACTATTTTCTCCGCTTCCGTCAAACCCTCAACAATACGGGATGTCATATATCCGTCGCTTTCCTGTTTTGCATAATAAATCGTTTTAGCGTTTTTTTCCGTCGGTGGAAAAGCTCTGACAAGCCGAATCGTTATAAACAGAAGTGATAAGACGGTTACGAGAACGATAAAAATCCAAATAGTTCTGACAATAATATATCTTAGCAATATTATCCCCTACCTTCCTTTAATATTTAAACATATATCTAGCCCAATATAAAAAAAACCTTTATAGATTGCTTTATATTAATTATAAAAAAAACGCGAATCTTAATGGTTAGATAATCAATTTCCATATAATTATTAATTTAGAAAGAAACAAACCATCAAGCATAATGCGAGATGGTTTGCTTGCTTCCTATTAATCTAATTATATTATAGTGTTAATATTCCATTTAATTAATCAGTAGATTCAACAACATGGACAAATAATATTTTAGTAGTTTCTACGCCAAAGCTGTTCTTTACTTTATATGTTAAAACAGTTGTTCCTAATTGAGATGTGTCAACTTCACCTAATAGAACGATTTTCTCAGTCAAGTCACCGTCTTTAATACTACTTGCAGTAACATGAAGTAATGGATCAAATGTAGTGCCTTTTTCAATATTAATATGGTAATAGTCGCCTTCTTGTGTTATAGCACCGAATTCAGGTTTAAAGGTAATTGTTGGTACTGGATATGCATCCACTACTTTAACAAGGATAGTTGTTTCAGTAGTTTCATTAATAGAATTGGTAGCTTTAAATGTTAAAGTATAATCACCAACTACGGAAGTATTTACTGTTCCTGTAACGGTTAATTTAGTTGCGGTAATATCACCGTCTAGTAAGTCTGTTACCTTAACATCCTTCTTAACATCAAATGTAGCGCCTTTTAGAACATATAAAGTAATTGTATCATTGTTATCTTTATCCTTAAATCTAGCTTTCCATTGATCTCCAAAGCTTATTTCTGGTTTAGGTACTACGACATTTATTTTAATCTTTTCAGTTGTTTCAACATCAAAACTGTTCTTAACTTTATATGTAACAACATAACTACCGACTTTTGTAGTGTCAATAGAAGTCTTAACATTACCTTCTGCATCTCTTAATTCAATAACTAGACTGCTTGTTAAATCACCATCACGCTCATCAGTAACAGTTACATTCTTATAATCAAATGGAGTAGTAAGTCCTACTGGAAGGTCGATAGCATATTCGTCATCTTCATCATAATATAATTTATCTTCAATATTTTTACCAAAGATAATTTGTGGAGCTTTAACCTCTGTACCTTGATCTATTACAGCTTTACCATTTAACACGGCGATGATGGCGTTATAAGACCATAACTCACGAACTTTTTGATTAGTATCAGGTCTTACATATTCAACCTCGATTTCTGCTTTAGAAGTATCAATACCCCAGTTTAAAGTAAATCCGCCACGGTTATCATCAGCATATACGTCTAAGAAGCTTGCAGCATCTAGTGTTGAACCTTGAATACCGCCAATTGCCAAGTCGAAGTTACCAATCATCATGAAATCATAATAAATATCAGGGAATGCGGTTGCTACAACTTTAACATCCACTTTAACATTATGATCATTGTTAGCGGCACCGAATGTATCTTCAAAAGTATCCTCTATATATTTACCAAACAATTCCTGTGCCGTACTTCCGCTAAATATACGAAGCTCTATTTCAATTGTGTCACCAGCTTGATATTTACCACTTTGCACTAATTCTTTAATTGCATCTTTCCAATAAGCAATTGCAGCATCTTTAGAGTAGCCTAAAGTAGCTTCAGATAAGCCTTCACCAACAGTCTTAGCCTGAGGTGTGTTACGGAAAGGAATACCTAATTCAGCTTCAACTAAATAAGCATCGGTAAAGTGATACATTTGTGCCTGACTAGTCTTAAGGATTTCCTCAGCTAAAGTCTTTCTGTCGATTGCGAAATACATCGCTTTCTTGAAATTAGAATTAGCAAGTAATGGTTCCGGAGTGAAATCTGTATCCGGGAATTTCTTTTGTAATTCTTCTTTAGTGCCAAAACCGTTAATCATTAAACGGAATGTAGTAGTTCCAGGGATTCGTTTTAATCCTGGATGGTTTTTAAAGATATCAAAAGAAGTAGTCGGTACAGTACCTGCTTCTAGTTTTCCGTCAAGGAATTCCTGCCAACGAACCTCAGCATCTTCGATTATTGTATACATATATCCGGTATAGAAATATTTATCCTGATCATGGAAATTCTCATTTTTACTATATTTAAGCAATTTATCAGGCTCATAATAATCCAATTTAAATGGTCCGTTATATGCGGTTGTTTCTGGTGAAGTTCCATATGTATTATTATCACCGTTATCAAGCGCTTCATATAAATGTTGATTTACAGGTCCCATAACAAATGAGCCTAACCAATATCTAACATTCCATTCGGACATCTCGCTCTCAAATTCAAATTGGATAGTATAATCATCAATTTTTCTAAGACCTACTTGACTAAAGTCGGTAATATCACCATCATAATAAGCCTCAGCGTTCTTAATTCTTTGACTGGCTGTAAAGAAATCTCCTCCACCGGAAATAGCTCTAAACCAACCTTCATCTAATGATTTTTTATAAGTCCAAATAAAATCATTGGCATCAATAACCTCATGTCCAGCTGGGAAATTCGAAGTGTCAGTATCTTCATGATAAGTCCACTTTAATCCTTGTCTTATCGGCATATTCCATACTTTGGATAATACCCGCCCATTAACTGTTTGTGGGTTAACTGGTTGAGGATAATCAGAGGCCATAGAAGGTACTAAATCATAACCAGTCATATCATCATTAAATTGATAATCATAAGGAGCATCTAAGAATAGAGTAATAACATCTGCACTGGTTGAATCATCATAAATCCAGTGAAATAATGTTGTCGGATTTTGAGCCAATGCTGCCCTATATGTATACTCCCCGGCTTTACCACGTTTTCCATCAGGCATGATTACATCCGAATCATCCTTAGTCATAGTTCCAAATATAGTACCGAATCCTACAACTGGTACATATTCATCCACTGGTAATACCAATCTTGGACTATACATTGCATATCCTGAATTAGCAAACACTGGGACTCCACCATGCATAGTATTTAACAAATATTTTTCTGCAGCAGCGAAAAAGATATGTCTTACATCAGGATCAACGAAACGATAATTAAATGTACCTGTAGGATATGTTAATTCTAATTGTTGTTCAGTAGTTGTTGTAGTTTGTTGTGTTGTCGTTGTTTGTTGTGCTGTTGTTGTTACATCTTTAGTTGTTTTTTTGCTTCTTTTACAAGAAACAACCACAACCAAAGCTAATACTATTAAAAACAAAGTAATAACTTTTTTCATATTTCCTCTCCTTTTGTTTTTATTTTTTACCAATTTTCCAATATATTGGAAACTGGGTTTAAAATATCTTACTATATGTATATAACTCAGTCAATAAAATATGAAAAAATCAGATTATTCAAACATAATTTAATTATTTTGTCAAAGAATGACAAATAAAAATTTTTATTTATATATACATTTTTTTTATTCATCAAGTCGTACTTCTAGGACAATTTGTCAAATATTAGTAGATTTTATCGAATTTTGAGATAATATATAGAAAAAAGAGGATTATTGTCGGATAACCCTCTTTTAATTAATGAAAATTACACCGTTTATTACTTCTATTTTAACCGTATGATGTGGTTTTATTTCACCGGCGATAATTTTATGTGCTATCGGGGTTTCTATCAAACGCTCTATATAACGTTTTATTGGTCTAGCACCGTAAACCGGATCATAAGCGGCCACTGCTAAATGATATAAAGCTTCCGGGGTGATGTCAATTTTAATAGTTTGCTCCTTTAATCGGTCCTGTAATTCATTAATAAACTTTTGCACTATCTCAACTATTACATCTTCATCAAGTGGTTTAAATTTAATAATTTCATCGATACGATTAATTAACTCTGGTTTAAAATACTTCTTAAGTTCTTTATCAACCAAATCATAGGCTTTAACATAGTCATTGTCTGTCAAATATTGTGAACCAATGTTTGATGTCATGATAATAATCGTATTCTTAAAGTCCACTGTTCTTCCTTGTGAATCCGTAATTCGCCCATCATCTAAGATTTGGAGCAAGATATTGAATACTTCGGGATGAGCTTTTTCAATTTCATCCAATAAGACAATTGAATAAGGTTTGCGTCTTACCGCTTCCGTCAATTGTCCGCCTTCCTCATAGCCAACATATCCCGGAGGAGCACCAATTAAGCGGGAGACGCTGAATTTCTCCATATATTCACTCATATCTATACGTACAATGTGTTCCTCGCTATCAAACAATGCTTCAGCCAGTGATTTTGCGACTTCCGTTTTACCGACACCCGTTGGTCCTAAGAACAAAAATGTTCCGATTGGTTTTTTCGGATCCTTAATTCCCGCTCTGGCACGGATTACCGCATTACTAACGAGTTCGATTGCTTCCTCCTGTCCCTTAACTCTCTTGCGAAGAATATCAGATAAATTAAGAAGTTTTTCTTTCTCACCCTGAACAAGTTTTGATAATGGTATTTTTGTCCAACGTGAGATAATTTCCGCGATTTCCGACTCCGTGACATTTTCTCTTAACATTAAATTATTTTCTTCTTTATTTTCCAAATCAGCTATTTGTTTTTCAATATCGGGAATGACACCGTATTTTATTTCAGCGGCTTTATTTAAATCATACTTACTTTCGGCAAGTTCCAAATCATGCTTTGCCAGGTCTAATTTAGCTTTGGCTTCTTGTAGCTGCGTGATGGACCGCTTTTCTTTTTCATACTGTGCTTTCATCACAGCTTGTTTTTCTTTCAGATTTGCTAATTCTTTCTGTAAATCACTTAATCGTTCCAGAGATAACTCATCCTTTTCTTTCTTTAAGGCTCGTTCTTCAATTTCATACTGCATAATTTTTCTGGTTACCTGATCTAATTCTTCAGGCATCGAGGCAATTTCAATTCTAATAGTCGCACAAGCTTCATCAATTAAATCAATCGCCTTATCAGGTAAGAAACGATCGGTTATATACCTGTCTGAGAGTGTCGCTGCAGCGACAATTGCACTATCGGTAATTTTAACTCCATGATGAACCTCAAAGCGTTCCTTTAGTCCTCTTAAAATACTAACCGTATCTTCCATAGTCGGTTCTTCAACTAAAATCTTTTGGAAACGTCGTTCTAATGCCGGATCTTTTTCGATGTATTTACGATATTCATCCAAAGTTGTGGCACCGATACAGTGCAATTCTCCTCTGGCTAACATCGGTTTTAATAAATTTCCCGCATCCATTGCACCTTCCGTTTTTCCCGCACCGACTATCGTATGTATTTCATCGATAAATAAGATGATTTTACCTTCACTTTTCTTAATTTCATTAAGCACCGCTTTAAGACGTTCCTCAAATTCACCACGGTACTTAGCACCGGCTACTAAACTTGCCATATCTAATTCAAAAATAGTTTTATCTTTTAGTGTGTCCGGTATATCATTTTTCACGATTCTTTGCGCCAATCCTTCGACTATTGCTGTCTTACCTATCCCAGGCTCACCGATTAACACCGGATTATTTTTTGTTTTTCTAGACAATATTCTGATAGCTCTTCTGATTTCCTCGTCACGACCAATGACAGGATCTAATTTCCCGCTTCTTGCATCACTAACTAAGTCACGGCCATATTTTTCTAAAACTTCATAAGTAGCTTCCGGATTTTGTGTGTTCACAGTCTGATTCCCTCTTATCTTTATAATTGTATTCTCTACATCCTTATAATTAATAGAAAGGCTATTAATGATATTTTTATGTTTATAATGCGTCGTTTTGAAATAGGCTAATAAAATATGTTCAACAGACAAATAATCATCCTTATACCTTTTTCTTATTTCATCACTAGTGATTAATAACTGATTTAATGCGTTGGAAAGATAAAGTTGTTGTGTGCTGCCTTCAACTTTAGGTAAAACATCAATTAATTTACTAAGTTCAAAAATAAATTGTTTTAAATCATAATGATTCAATTCAAAAACCCTTTTGCACAATCCATCAGGATCATTAGCCAGATTAATCATTAAATGTTCAATTTCCACTTGTTGATTATGATTGCTAATAGCCGTATTTTGTGCACTCACTAACGCTTGTTGCATCTTCTCCGTAAATTGGTTAATATCCATTAATTTCACCTCCTATTTAGCACTCACTTGAGTTAAGTGCTAACACTAACAATATAATATATCTTTTTTAGCACTCTGTCAATAAGAGTGCTAAAAATTTCTTCCATTTTTATGAACTTTTTTATTTAACCTTTTCTTAGCCTAAAAAACATTGACAAAAATCGGAATGTTTTATATAGTATAAATTATAATATATAAGAGGTGATTTACATGTATTGTAGAAATTGTGGAAACGAGGTACCATCTGTAAACACTCCATGTACTAAATGTGGATTTTTGCCATTAAACGGGAAGGATTATTGTCAGGAATGTGGTTTTCCTACTAAAGAAGGACAAATGATCTGTACTAATTGTCAGGAAAGACTTAAATTCGCACCTGCTCCGACACAAACTTATCAGCCGAATCAATATCATCAAAATATTAATATTCAAACACAAAATCCTAGTAATAATGATGTTCCTAATACTGCGGCCAATATCGCGGCTTGCTGTACAACTCTTTTTACCGGAATACCAATTGTCGGTATAATTTTATACTTTGTCTGGAAAGATGAAAAACCAAACGCCGCAAAAAGCGTTTGTATGTGGTCATTAGCCCCATTTATTGTTGTGGTTATTATATGGATTATCTTCTTTGCGATGGGTGGCTTATCTTATTTCATGTATTAAATAAAGATCACGAAAAATTCGTGATTTTTTTCTATTTATAAACATAAATTTCATAACTTGACTATTTTTATTTTATAGTATATTCTATTTAGTACCTACTTATTTATGAGGTGAAAAATGATGCACGATAAACATATCATATTTGTTGACCTAGACGGAACAATTCTTTATGATTGGGAAACTATTACTGATGAAACAATAAATACGATAAATAAAGTAAATGAATTAGGTCACATTGTTTGTATCGCAACAGGAAGACCATACCGTTCATCAAAGGTTTTTTATGATAGACTTGGACTTAGAACACCGATAATTAATTATAACGGAGCTTTAGTCCACCACCCCTATGATAGTCAATTTGATGAAATAACCCGTGAGATAAATGTGAATTATATTCTAAAAGTTTTTGAAGATATCGGTCATTTAATTGAAAATGCCTTTTGTGAATATTATGAGGATATTTATCTGTATAAAGATAGTGCTGATATAATGCCCCTTGTCCATCCGGAAGGGGGAAAGATTATTACCGGTCAATTTAAGGATACTCTGCACTTAAACCCAAATGGCTTCATCCTCCTAACCTATCCAGGTAAAGCCGATGAAGTCGAGGAATATCTAGCGAAAAACTTAAATGATGTGTTGAAATTTCGCAATTGGGGCGGAAACTACTCCCAAATTATCGAAATGTACACACCCGAAACAAATAAAGGTAATTCAATGAAACTCATATGCAATTATTTTAATATTCCAATCGATAGAACACTTGCCTTCGGTGATGGAGAAAATGACATCGAAATGATAAGAGATGCGGGACTTGGAGTTGCCATGGCCAATAGTGTTGACAATGTAAAAAAAGTCGCCAAAGCTCATACCCTGAGTAATACTGAAAATGGGGTAGCCCATTTTCTGACTAAGTATTTTAATTTAAAATTATGAAACGGCATTTTTTCGATTACATTTTCATTTGTCATAAGATGCCATCACGTTCATTTTTTTATAAAGGTAAACAATTTCCAATATGCAGCAGGTGTACGGGAATTTTTATCGGTTATATAATTGGAATCTTAATACTTGTTATAGGTATCTTCATACCCTTATTTATCATCAATTTTTATTTTTCAATATTATTAATTATACCCATGGTAATTGATGGAACCATCCAATATTTTACAAAATATGAGAGTAACAATTTAAAACGAGTAATTACGGGTTTCTTTAGTGGAATCGGAATTATCTTTTTCCTCTTTTATATAGGAAGACATGGATTTATCACGGGAAGAGCATTTATTGAACAATTATTAAATTAATAGAAAATTAAAAAAGGCTTAGGCCTTTTTTATATTATCTATTAATTTTTTACTAATCAATGCAAACTCAATAAGAATTCCCAGCAACCCAAAAGCCATCAGAAACAAATAATAATATTTTTTAATGTCAATCGCTTGATTATTATTTTTATATAAATTTAATAAACTTTGATGGCTAAAATTAAAAATCATCAGAAAAACGATAAAGGAAACAAAATAAAAAATAATGATTACAAGATTATTTTTAAAGAAGTTCGTCATACTACCCCCCCCATTATTAGTTTTCCGTTATTATATTATGAGAGAGAATATTTTATAATGCCAATTTTAAATATAAATGATATTCTAAATTATGTTCATCATGAATTTCCATTTTAAATTCTTTAGTATCAATCACTAATTTTTCCCTTATCACATAATCATACATATCAACATATGCCTGAAAAATATCTTCCTTCTTCCCCTTATGCAAAAAATATAGGTAACTAGCTTCCGGTATCTTCATACCCACGAGATTTTTATCAATGGGATTTAATTCCGTTACTTCATACCCGATTAACTCCGTATAAGTATTGTCTTCTTTTTTTAAACAAATTTCGATAATAAGATTATTTTTCTTATGATTAATCTGACCGGAAAATTGTTTTAATCTTTCATATACCTTAGGTACTTTAACGAATAGTTCGTGCTCTTTAATTGTTTCTTTTATCCCTACCACTGTAAATGAAGCCTTTTTAATAATTTCCATATTTCTCACCTTTTCATTTTGATCATATGATTGATAACTTTATCGTTTTCATAATGCAGATGTACGGTAAAAGGTTGATTTAAAACGATATTAAGTAAAAAATATTTATCTCCTTCCCAAAGTGGCAAGGACATTATATTTTCCACGGGTATCCATTCCAAATCCCCCTCATTACAATAGCCTATTTCATTTTCATATTCATAGCCGACAAAACAATACATTACTTCCTTACCGACCTTATAGCCAAAATTCTTAAATACAACCTTACCCACATAGTTATATTTAGTTAATTTGATACCTGCTTCTTCATATACTTCACGCAGCACACAGGCCGTTTTGGATTCGCCCTTTTCAACTTTTCCCCCTAAACCATTGTATTTATTTATAAACACGTCGTTTTTTTTCTTATTCCTAAGCATCATTAATACATGATTATCCTTAACTATTAAACAGAGGGTGGTTTCAACGATCTTTAATATCTTTCGATAATAAATAATTATTAAAACTAATAAACCGGACAATAAAAGCGAAATGAAATAGAGTTTTAACAGACTTAATATAATGACAATAATAATAATAATTATCATCACATATTTCAATATTACTTTAATTTGCTGGTACGTCATGCTATCACCTACGAAAAAAGAGGTTTACACCTCTTAATTTTATTTTGTCTCAAAAATTTTCATCATATTAGTAGTGTGTTCTTTAGCCACACCGGCGGTAATTATCGCGATTTCTCCTTTTTGAAGTTCCGCTACCTTAACGGCTATCTTTTCCGAAATTTGTACTAACTCTTCACTGGATTGAGCTTCTTCAATTACGATTGGAATGACACCCCAGTTTAACGCTAGTGACCTAGCCGTGTCATGTGAAGGTGTAACGGCGATAATCGGACAAGCAGGCCGATATTTTGAAATCAGTCGGGCGGTATAACCGGACATGGTTGCGGCCACAATCACACTTGCTCCCAAATCGGCGGCAGAATCAGCAACTGATAAACCGATTGCGGACTCAATCGTATGCGGACTTGAATAGATGGCTCTGTTAATCATTAATTCATGATCAATTTCTTCTTCCATTCTTTTAGCAATATTAGCCTGTGTTTGGGCGGCGCGGATCGGATATTTACCGGCTGCGGATTCACCTGATAACATTACCGCGTCAGTTCCGTCCAATATAGCGTTAGCGACATCGGATACCTCGGCTCTTGTCGGTCTTGGATTATTCTGCATTGATTCCAACATTTGCGTCGCTGTAACAACGATTTTTCCCGCCTCATTACATAAACGGATTAGATTTTTTTGAATTATCGGCACTTCCTCCGCAGGTACTTCAACACCTAAATCACCGCGGGCAACCATTATGCCGTCTGAAACCTCAATAATCTCTTCGGCGTTATCCACACCCTCTAAATTCTCTATTTTAGCGATAACCTGTATTCTTTCACAGTTATGAGCTTTTAGAATATCTTTAATTTCTAATATATCAGAGGCTCTGCGGACAAATGAGGCCGCGATAAAATCAAGGTTTTGTTCGCAGGCGTAAATAATATCACAGCGATCTTTTTCTGAAATAAATGGCATATTCAGTTTAGTACCAGGCACATTAATACCACGACGGTTTTTCACACCATGTGTGTTTAAAGCTTCCGTCAGAATATATCTTCCTTCGGCATCTTCACCCTTATCAATTACCTTTAATTCTAAATAACCATCATCAACAAGAATTGTTCCGTTGATATCAACATCATCTATTAAACCCGGATAATTTATCGAGAACTTTTCCGAGGTACCTAATACCTCATTCATATATATTTTAACCTTACTTCCGGATTCAATAATTGTCGGTTCATCACCGGATAAAAATTTATGTGTTCTAATCTCAGGTCCCTTGGTATCTAATAGTACCGCTACAGAAGTACCTTTCTCAGCGTTTATTTCTCTGATATTCTGTATTCTTCTACCATGTTCTTCATAGTCACCATGCGAAAAATTCAAGCGAATGCAGTTCATACCCACATCAACTAATTTAGCCATGATTTCCTTACTTTCCGATTTTGGTCCGATAGTGCAGATAATTTTAGTTTGTTTAAACTTTTTTGCCATTTAATGCCTCCTATGATAATGTTTTACATAAATCATATATATCAAGATGATCATGTCTAGGCATTTCCAATGCTTCATATATATCATAGTTGACTAACTGATTATTGCGGATTCCCACACAACGTCCGCCAAATCCTTGTATAAGTAAGTCAACCGCATATGCTCCTAATCTTGCAGCCAAAATACGATCGAAAGCAGTCGGTGATCCACCCCTTTGTATATGACCGATAACTGTCGCTCTAGTTTCCACACCCGTTCTTTTTTCAATTGTTCTAGCCAACTCATAAGGATCGGTAATTAATTCCGCCAAAGCGATGATAAAGTGCTTTTTACCTCTTACCTTAGCCTCTTCAATCCTATTTATTACTCCTTCTAAATCAAATCCCTTTTCGGGTACAATCAAATCTTCAACACCGGAGGCAAGTCCGCCATAAATAGTCAAATCACCACAATGTCTACCCATAATTTCCACTATATTACAACGATAATGACTAGAGGTGGTATCCCTTAATTTATCAATTACTTGTATCACGGTATTTAAAGCCGTATCAAATCCGATTGTATAATCGGTTGAGGCGATATCATTATCAATTGTTCCCGGTACACCGATACAATTAACTCCCATTTCCGTTAGTTTCTTAGCGCCCATATAAGATCCGTCTCCGCCAAGGACAACCAAAGCTTCGATATTATGCTTTTTTAATTGCTCTATACCAATCTGTCTAACCTCTGGATTTTTAAACTCCGGTAAACGCGCGGACCCTAAAAAAGTTCCGCCGCGATTAAGCTTCTCACTCACATCAAAAGATGAAAGCTGATAAATATCACCTTTGACTAAACCATTATACCCGCTTCTTATACCAAATACTTCTATACCATATTTAAATGCTTGTCTTGTTATAGCTCTGATGCAAGCATTCATGCCGGGTGCGTCCCCACCCGATGTCAGAACACCGATCCGTTTAATCATTATATCACTCTCCATTAATGATCATATCAATTCTAAATTTATCACAATTTGGGATAATATACAAATTATTTTCGAATGTAAGCGATTACTAATTCAAATATTAATTGACTTAATATCCGATATCACAAGTTGTACCTTTCCGTTTCTTTCCTGTATTACTCCAACGGCTTTGACTAAAACTTCAGGCATTAAGTCATGCTTAATTCTTTCATAATCATTAGGAAATACCACCCCGGAAATCTCGGTTATATCATCGGAGATGGTCATAACCGCCATTTCCTGTCCTGCCTTAGTCATAATAATGTTGATACTTTCGACAAATCCGATTACTTCGATATTTTTATTCATAAATTTCAGAGTTTGGCTTGGAAGTACCCAATTACCATTATTATGTTCCAGATATTTCCGGACCGGATGTGTCGTTAAATAAAATCCTAAATACTCTTTTTCCTTTTTCATTAATTCAAAGGTAGGAAACTCCTCCGTAGTGGCATTTAGCTCTATTTTATCGGTAAAATATCCGCTAGGATTAAACCGGTATAGGTCAAGAATTTTATGGTAATTATCAATCATTGCTTTTTTTGTCATCTGAAACTCGTCCAATGCGCCGGCATAGACCAAGGCTTCAAAGATATTTTGTTTTAAGAAAGCACGAGTGCGAAAAACAAAATCACTATAACTTTTATATGGTCCGTTATTTCTTTCATTTAAGAGTAACTCGCCACTATTTTGCCCAATTCCTTTAATTGTCAAAAAAGCAATTCTTATACTACTATTGTTTTCGATTGAATGGTAATTATAACTTTTATTGATTGAAATTGGCAGTATTTTAATGCCATATCTTTTGCAATCAGTGATATATCTGTTTGTCTGACTTTCACTGCCCAATACCGATGACAGCATTACCACCATAAATTCAACGATATAATTAGCTTTTAAATAAGCCATTTGATACGATATCAGCGAATAGGCAACGGAATGACTTCGATTAAATCCATAATCACCGAATTTAACGATATAATCATATAATTTCTCGCTTGTAGCTTCATCATAGCCATTATTCATCGCCTTGCCGACAAAAATATTTCGTTCCTTCTCCAAAACCTCTTTATGTTTTTTGCGGATTGCTCTTAATAATAAATCAGCCTCAGCTAAACTATATCCGGCTATTTTCTGGGCAATCTTCATTATTTGTTCCTGATAAACAATAATTCCGTAAGTGCTTTCCAAGATTGGAATTAAATCGGGATGCAAATAATCAACCTTCTTTTTGCGATTCTTGCGTTCGACAAATATCGGAATATTATCCATCGGTCCGGGACGATATAAAGCGTTAACCGCCACAATATCCTCAAAACTATGAACGTTTATATCCTGCAATACACGCCGCATTCCCGGTGATTCCAACTGAAAAATCCCCGTTGTTTCACCTTTAGCGATTAAGCGATATGTTTTTTGATCATCTATCGGAATATTGTTAAGATTGATACTTATCTGATGATTCTTTTCAATTAACTTAATTATGTCATTTATCGCCGATAAATTTCTAATGCCTAAAAAATCCATTTTCAGTAAACCTAAATTTTCTAAGTCCTTGGCCTCGAATTGGGTTTGATATACATCATCCAAACTAGGCTGTAATCCTGTTAGCTCCCGCAAAGCTTCCTCACAGATTATTATTCCGGCCGCATGAGTCGTTGTATTCCGCGGGATATTTTCAACTTTTTTGGCCATTTCAAAGAGGTTACCGATTTCTTTATAATCATTAATAATTTTTTGTAATTCTTCGCTTTTATTGATATTTTCGCTAATCGAAAGCCGGGAATCTATTAACTTAATGATCTCATTCAGCCGAAAATCCTGAATACCCATTACCTTGCCGATTTCTTTTACGGAGCTTCGGGACTGAAACGTACCAAAAGCGATAATATGAGCCACATGATTGACACCGTATTTTTGCTGCACATATTTAATTACCTCATCTCTTCTGTCATCTTGAAAATCAAGATCGATATCGGGCATCGTTACGCGGCCGGGATTTAAAAATCGCTCAAACAGTAAATCATAAGCCAAAGGATCCACATTGGTTATGCCTAACACATAGGAAACCAGACTTCCTGCCGAAGATCCACGACCTGGTCCCACATATATTTGGTTATTTTTCGCAAATTTCACAAAATCATAGACAATCAAGAAATAATCACTGAAATTCATTTGCTCGATTACGGTCAATTCATATTTTAAACGTTCTAAATAAACGGAAGGGACCTGTTTCGTATTCAGTCTTTTCTCTAAGCCTACTTTACATATTGCCTTCAAATAATCACTGCTTGTAATATCATTAGGCGTTTTAAATTTAGGTAAATGAAACTTCGTAAAATCAAGGGTGACATTGCACATCTCCGCAATTTTATTTGTGTTTTCAATAGCAACCCGATAATTTGCACATAATTTTATGTAATTTCCAGGTTCAATAAAATATTGTTGCGTGGTAAATAAATCGATTGAATTTGTGGACAGAACTTCACCCTTAGAAATGGCTTCCAAATATCTTAATGTCTTAGCATCCTCTTTATTTAAGTATTTAACCTCATGTAATGCGACTATATCAACGGAATGTTTTTGTCCGACAGTAAAAACCATATTATTATTTGCGCGAATATTTTCCGTAAATTCCGGAAAGATTGATAAATATAAATCATGATTAAAAAGATTTTTTAATTGATTGAGATACAGATGAAACCGATTATTAGCTGTCGTAAGTAAACATATAATATCATTTACGATAAAATTCTCTAAAGAAATCTGACCGTTATTAAGTTGAACTTCCGTACTGATTCTTAGAATATTTTTATAACCCGCATTACTTTTTGCGAGTAAGACAATGGGTAAATCAGGTTCCAAATAAATTGTCAACCCTAAAATAGGCTTAATTTGATGCTTTTGACAGGATTGATAAAACTTAATTAAGCCATATACATTATTTTCATCAGTAAGTGCAAGAGATTTCATATTATATTGACTAGCTTTTTCGACATATCCTTCAATCTTTAAGGAACTTTTAAGCAATGAGTAAACCGATTTACTGTAAAGTTGCGT
>JAWLBU010000047.1:0-21006 GCA_041687555.1 Haloplasmataceae bacterium
AAAAAAACTCACGATTTGTCTATCATTTCTTATGTTCCACTATGTATTTTATGGCTTCAATGTAACCGGAATATCCCTTTCCAATAATGGAATGATCACAGACATCCCTTATCACACTGCTTTTTCGAAAATCCTCCCGTTTATTAATATCGGATATATGAACCTCAACTTTAACACATTCCAAGATCTCTAAAGCATCTCTGATGGCATATGAATAATGGGTAAAAGCGCCGGGATTAATGACTAACCCGTCGTATTTCTTTAAAAATGCATCATGAATTGCTTCGATAATTTCCCCTTCAAAATTGCTTAATAGGAAATCACAATCAATATTATTGCTTTTACAGAATGTTTTTATTTCGTGCTCCAGATCATTGATATTACTTTTTCCATATATATCGGGATTACGAAATCCTAACATATTTAAATTAGCGCCATTAATTATTTTAATTTTCATATGGACCTCCATATTTTATCATCCTTGTTATACAATAATCATAGCAAAATCTCATATTTTTCTCCATATAAATTTTTGCTAAAATATGCTATAATTTCTTTCGGAGGTGATATTATGCAATGGTATCATTATGCGTTGATATTTCTTACATCATTTTTAATATTTGTCTTTATATTCTCTATTATACAAGCTAAAAAGGCAAGTATTAAATTAACCCCAGAACAATTTAAAGAACATATGCGCAAAGGTCAGCTTATTGATGTTAGATCAAAACAGGAATTTGATGCGGGTCATATCAATGGAGCGCGTAATATTAATATCCAAACAATAATGCGTAATTATCATTCATTACGAAAGGATCAGCCAATATACTTATACTGCAGTACCGGAAAAAGAAGCAGCCGGGCGGCTTTATTCTTACGTTCAAAAGGTTATCATGAAATTTATGAATTAGATAAAGGTTTAAGGAATTGGAATGGTCCGCTAAAATAAAACGATAGATTATAAGTCTATCGTTTTTAATTTCCTAATGATTAAATTACTTATTTCATCGACATTTAAACTATCACATAGAATAGAAAAGTCACAGGCATTCTGATAATAACTTTTACGTTCATTGTAGATATCGGATAGATCATGAGTTTTTAGTACCGGTCTTTTATGATATTCCTTATTATCCATTCTATTTTTTAGTATGTTTATATCAGTATCTAAATAAATAACTACGCCGTTATTCTTCATATAGACGGTGTTTTTATCATTTAGGATTATTCCTCCGCCTGTTGAAATAACCGTATCATCATTTAACTTTAGGGAATGTAAAACATCATATTCAGTCTGCCTGAAATGTTCGATTCCGAAGACATTTATCACTTCATTTATCGATTTATGATATATTTGTTCTATTAAATTATCCGTATCAATAAAATCATACCCTAATTTTGAGGCAAGATTTTTACCTACCGTTGTTTTACCGGAAGCCATCATTCCAATTAAAAAAAGATGCATAGTTTTACTCCTATTTGATGATTTTTGGTTAATATAATTATTTTAATCCAGATTTATCTGAAAATCAATGAACTTTATCATTTGATTTCGATAGTGATTTCTTTTGTTTCCAAATCATAAATAATTATTCCGTATTCATCAATTTCCTGATATTTTATGCGGTAATTTACTTTCCATATATTTTCATTTGTATCATATTGATAAGTTAAGTAAATGAACTCATCTTCAAAATAGATTAATTCCGTATCATTATTTTTTACTTTGTTTAACGTAATCATTTCTCTGATATGCCGCTTTGCCCGCTCTTCGAAAATAAATACATGGTAATATTTATCCCTATCTACATACATTTTGTTCGTGCTTAAATTACATAAAACGACAAAAATGACTATGTTTAAGAGCAGAAAGAAAATAAACAACATATAAGGCAGAAAGTATCCTGATTTATTATTTTTCATATATAATAGCCCTCACCGTAAAATGATTCTCCGCTAAATCGATAAACGTAATATAAAGAAAATGGTTACCTTTTTGAAAAATGACTTCTTTGATATTGTTGATTAAAGGATAATATATGCTATTTATCCGAACATATAATGTATTATTTAAAATAAGATAATTGTAAAGACAGTCACGATATTGATAGCTTAATTTATGTTCTTCTATATTATAGGTATTTACCTCTTTAAAATGCGATTCTATACGTAGGGCAACAGTCTCATAGATGAGTGTATTATTACTTTTATTTAAATACTCTACTTTTTTCACATTAAATAATAATTGCTGGACGAAAATTAAAGTACTGAAGAATAAAAACAACGAACAAATTAGTTCTAAATAACTAAAGCCGGATTTTTTCGCATATTTTTCTTTCATCATGATTTAAATCAGTCCAGATAATACATAATTCATCATTTATGATTTCAAGATTGTAACTGTCATCAAGTAACAATTCCCTGTTATTTTCATATAGAATAACATTAAGCGCTAATGTTTGCTTCATTTGATATGTTAATTGACGATTATCGTTACTTTTAAATATTTTCATGCAAGGAATGATTAAAAAAAAGGTTAACATAAGCATAAATGTCAGGGATATTAATAATTCATAGATAAAATAGCCTTCTTTATGTAATTTCAATGATTCCACCCTTTTCTCTTATTCTATAACGATATATTTTTTGATCACAATTAATCTGAATATTCACCTCTTTTACCAAAAAGCCGTGTGATATCTCAATACTTACGGAATTGATAATTAGACTTTCGTTATATGTGCGTTTTATTATCTGTTGCATTTTGCCATTATACATCACATACAAGTTTTTACTAGGAATAAAATGGATATTAATTAATGAATGATGTGACAGAGAATAGGATAAACCATACTGAATGTCTTGATTTAAGAATTTGATAAAATTTTCTGTTTTTACTTCACTGTCAGGTACCTTGAAAACAGGAATTATTAGGATAAAACTTGTAAGAATTGCGGTTATCATCATTACTTCTATTAAATAAATTCCTCTATTATTCACTTGTCATCTCCAGCCTAGCCGAGTTATCTTCATAAATGATGATGCTGCCGTCAGGACATGTTTCCGATTTAATGTAGTTATCGGCTACTAATGTTTGTAAGTCAAGCGGATAGGAATTATTTTCAAGATAATAGGCCTGAATTTGCGCATTAACTAGTTCCACATATGCTTCACAGGTCTGTTTATCAAGATTAGATTTCGTACTTGTGATATTTGGTATGACTAGATACATTAATCCCGAGATGATGATTAATACAATTAGTAACTCTGTCAGGGTAAATCCTTTTTTATTCATAGCCGTCTCCTTTCTAAATTCTGTTTGTCACTTCAAACATCGGTATCATTACCAGATAGTAAATTAAAAAGATATTAACGGATAACAGAAAAAATAAAAAAAACTGAACATAATATGTTAATCTGATTAATTTATCGATAAGAATTTCATCAAAAAAATAACAGAAATCTTTTAGTACGACTACTAAATTGTTACTTTTAAGTCCCAATTTAAAGTAAGTAAGCAAAGATTTTGAATAAGGGACAAATGGTGATAGTTTACTATCATATAGTATTGCTTCCTCTAATGCTTTGATATGATAGATTTTCTGATTTAAGGATTTCCTTAAAATATCCATTGATTCTTCCAAACTATGACCGCAGGTAGTTAAAACAAGTAAATGTTTGATGAGGATTAACATTCGATATTCTTTTATATGAGGTATGATGTTTGCCAGCGGTTTATGAAGACGGATTAACAAAAAACTAAAGATTAATATACAACCCAGCCATTTTAAAAGGTTAAAGGCCAACATGATTAATAAATGATTTTGCTTAAGATGATATTCATTTAATAATGAGCTTATCAGGGGATACAGATTGATTCTGATAAACTCAAAACAAATTACTGAAAAAACAAGTAAGAAAACAGGATATAATAATACTTTATTAAATTGTTTTTTAAACTTAGCCTGAAAAGCATACTGTTCATTGATTAATGAGATAATCTCTATCAGTTTATTGCTTTTTTCGGCAACAACAAGGGAATCATAGACAAATTGTTTGAATCCTACATCTTTAATTGCTTCGGATAATAGATAACCATTATTTAATCCATTAATTATCATCTTCGTTTCTTTTATATTTAGAAAGCTCATCATATCTAAAGCTTCGGTTAATGAATAACCCTTAGTTAACAAGCGATAAAGATTTTTCATAAATAAATACTGGTTTTCCGTTCTCATCTTTTAATCACCAGATTATTATCTAAATCCTCAAACATACTGTGATAGGAATATTCTTTACCGGTTTTAATAGAATATAGAGCCTCGATAATTTGTTCATGCTTTAAATATTCTAATATGATTTTTTTATTTTTATTATGAACAATAAGTCTTTGATTGGAAATAAAGTTTAGGGTTTGCTCCAAATCCATTATCGAAAGACCAAACTCCAATAAGCGATATAAAGCTTTTAAGGAAGTGGTTGCATGCATGGTGCTTACTACCATATGACCTGTTAATCCTGCCCTGATGGCACTTCTTGCGGTAAATTCATCCCTTATTTCACCAATCAAGATAATATCGGGATCATGTCTAAGTATTTCTTTGACCCCACTATCATATGTCACTCCCGCATGTTCATTAACCTGTAGTTGGACAAAACCTTGTTCGTAGCATTCTATCGGATCCTCAATTGTGACAATGGACAAACCTTGTTTTTTTAACTGATTTAATAAACAGTATGTCAAAGTTGTTTTACCCGAACAGGTGGGACCGGTTAATAAGATTAATCCGCTTGTTTCTTTGAAACAATCGAGAAAAATAGTTTCCGATTCTTCATATAATAATAATTTTCTGGCATTTTCTAGAAATTGGTGGTGATTAATTCTCAAAACAATACTTTCGGACTCATATGAAGGTAATGTTGATACACGAATTCTCATCAATTCATCGTTGATTAACATATTTAAAGCGCTTGACTGAGGACTTTTTGATATATTTAGGTTCATTTGGCTCTTATATTTTATATAAAGACTGAACTTCTCATAATCTTCCTTTTTTATTTTCTTATAAGGAACTAGACTCTCATTGATTCTTAAATTTACCGTACAGTGTTTACTGTCATTAAGAAAATGGATATCCGTTGCTTTTTTCTTCAATGATTCCATAATCAGCTCATATAAAAACTCATTGTAATCAATTTTAATCCTCCTTTCCGTCCTCTATTTTATATACGCTCTTTATTTAAATAATTAAAAAGAACTTATCTTTTTCGATAAGTTCTAAAAAAAATTATATTCTCTGAAAATTTCTTGCCAGTATCTGAATGTCCTCAAAATTATCAATCCATTCTTCCGTGAAACCACAGTTTTCACAAACATATCGCGTAACTTTGGGATATTTTAATCCGCCTGCAGGAATGATATTGTCATTTCCGGTACGAAAAACAACCGGTATTCTGATAATTTGTGATGATTGGCACTTAGGACATTTACCATTTAATTTCAAAACATTTCCCCCTATTTATTTTTATTTATTTAATATAATAATTGTTCTTCTTTTCATAACCGATTGTTGATTCAGGACCATGTCCCGGATACACAATTGTCTCATCGGGTAAAGTGAATAATTTATTTTTGATGTTTGTGATTAATTGTTTTTCGTTTCCTTTATAAAAATCCGTTCTTCCGATACTCAGTTTAAATAAAGCATCACCCGTAAAAACAACCTTTTCCTCCTTAAAATACAAACAAACACTATCGGGACTATGACCTGGTACATGTAAAACATTTAATGTAAAGCCTTCAATTTCCTTAGTTTCTTCATTTATTGTGGAAACTAAGACATTTTGATTGATTAGTTGGGGAGGTACGCGGGGAATTGCGGCTGAGACATTTTTTTCCGGATCATAAAGCATCTCCACTCCCTTTGGATGCACATATAAAGGAACATTAAATAATTGATTAATTTCATTACAAGATAAGAAATGATCAAAATGAGCATGAGTTAAAATAACGCCTAACACATTTAATCCGTTGTCATCTATTTTTTTTAGTATTTGTTTGGTATTACTGCCCGGATCAATTAACAGACAATCATTATTCTGGATTAAAAAATAGGTGTTTACATTGACGACATTATGGGAAAAGACCTCTATTCTCATAAACCACCAATATTTTTAGCTAAAAAGGCCGCGCCGTAAATACCGGCATCATTACCTAACTGGGCTAGTTTAAATTCAGTTGATTTTATACCGGAAAAAGCATACTCTTCAAAATGTTTTCTTACCACATCAATGATTATTTGCCCTGCTTTTGATACTCCGCCGCCAAAAACAAAGACCTGCGGATTTGTGGTGACCCCAATGATCGCACAAATAAAACCTAAATTTTTACCGAAAAAATCAATGGTTTTTACCGCAATCGGATCATTGTTTTTAGCTTCGTCAAAAACGATTTTAGCGCTTATCTCATCATAATTTCTTAAGGCAGATGATGTGTTACTTTCACTTAAGTATTTTTTGGCTACTCTCACTACACCCGTTGCACTTGCCACTGTTTCTAAACAACCAGTTTTACCACAGTTACAAAGATATTCGGAGTCAATTGTCGGAGCATGACCGATTTCCCCACCGGCTCCGACGAATCCGTCGATGACCTGATTATTGACAACTACTGCTCCGCCAACACCGGTTCCTAATGTGATAAAAACCAGATTGGAATAACCGCTTCCGCCACCCTTCCATAATTCACCTAATCCGGCAATATTAGCATCATTACTGACGGAAACTTTAATACCGGTCAAGGCTTCTAATTCGGCTTTTACATTGACAACACCCCAGCCTAAATTAACGCAACGATTGACAATACCATCGGAAACCGGACCAGGCACACCGATTCCGATACCATGTACTAAATTTTTATCAATATTTTTGTTTTTCATGTGATTATTTAAGCTATCGGCTATATCGGGTAGAATTTTCTTCCCCGAATCACTTGTGTCTGTTTTAATCTCAAAGTTTTCCAATAATTCTCCATCAATGGAAAAAAAACCTATTTTTACTGATGTTCCTCCTAAATCGACTCCATATAAATATTTCTTCATGTTATCCTCCTGTTTTTACCAAATATTTATCCTAATAATTATAACATCTTTTTTATTTTATGTTAATTATCATTCACTAAACATTTATTTCCATTCTAATTTCTCAGTTTTATCTTTAAATTTTATTGTATATTCATGATCTTTTCTTGTTCCCTTAATATAAGGAGTGTCAAATCGTTCGTAGTTTAAATCAACCTTTTTGTTGTTTACGTAAAAATCACCTTTATATGTAACCCGGAGATTTTCATAGGTCAAAGTTAAATTATGAAAGCTTATCTTTCTAGACTTAATAATTTCAATAAACTCATCAAAGTTTTTATAGGTTAGTATATCACCCAATTCACAGATCCAATAGGTAATTAACCCTTTTTGAATAATATCACTTTGATCATTTTGATTTACTTCGAGTTTATTTTTTCCGATTAAGGCAATAAAGGTATTCTGATAACGACCAAATATGTAATTTTCCTCTATTTTAACTTCATCAAAAAGCTGTTGCGGAAAATAGGCATGGGTAAAGTGCAGTATTTCTTTTTCCAGAAAGGCTTTTTTCTTTGGCAATTTATAAATAGTCAGGTTGATATTTTGATGTTGAACCGAATGCGGTAAGCGTGCACTCCCCACCCAATAATTTGGTGAAAGGGAAAGGTACGGATTAGAAAAATATAGCCACGCAGGATGTGTAGTGAATACATTAAGATGTGGAGCAAGGGTGGCTTGCCAGATATGCTGTTGGTCCCCGTATTCGCCGACATGATGTTTTTGGGCGGTTGACATGCTGTAGAACCTTGTTTTATATGTATAAGAGTTGGCCTTTTGGATTGCGATACCGTTTGTGACAGGTTTTAGTACTTTACTTATCAGTGGTAATAATCTTAATTTGCGTAATAACGGATGGGATATCGCCTTAAATTTACTTAGAAATAAGTTATCCATCATCCTATACTTTTTCAGCATATCCATCGTAACTTCAATACTTTCTGGGTTGGTGAATGCTTCCATCGCCCATAAAATCAATCCAATATCCAAATCATGCATGTTAAATCCTAACTTTTTCATTTCCTTTAAGTCAAAGCCCATGGAATCTTTAATTTCTACGGTACTGTTATCTAAGGCAATGTCAATAATTATCTGTGGCACCCGATAATTAATCACATATTTAAACAAAGAATGAATCTTTGTGTCGTCAAAATTAACTAGATTAAAACCAAAGGCATGGGAGATAATCGGCGTAATATCCGCACTTAAACCGCTCTTTTTTTGTTTCTCATAGCTTCTACCATGAGTGCAACCTAAAATGCCCTGAAAACTATGTAGGGCGATATCTAAAAATAACAGATCAAGAATTATTTTCGCTTTTCTTTTGATTTCTTCATCATTACAAAAATCAATAAGATTAATAAGTGCGGAGATATCCTCGACATAATACACATGGGAATGCCATTCGATAAAACCATGATGAAAATGTAGGTTTAACCAATTAAGAATCCGTATTCGAGCCTTCTTAAGATGGTCTGTTCCAGTCATACCCGAATTGCGGAAAACTTCATTTGGATATAGCTGTCCGGCTAAATATTCACATTGGGCAAAGAGAATCTGATGATTTTCACTCCAATAACACATGTTGTCAATACCAGGCTCGTCCATCCAGTATTTAAACCCCAGAATCGTTTTTTTTAATCTTTCATTAGCCTCCTCGGATAATTTATCACCGAATTGATACAGCAAACGAATAATCGTTGTCACCTTGAAATCAGCACAATCCTCACGTTTATCAATATATTCACAAAAAGGAATAATTTCCGATTCATCCGTTTTCTTTTCAAGAAATAAATCAGATAATAGTTTTAGACAATGAACATCTCTTAAAGGTATATTATCCATCTAGATTAATTCCTTTCGTAAAGCATTCACTTCTTCTTCATTCAGTTCTTCCTTATTATCAAGAAAATCGCGCATTTTCATAAAACGATTGATTGTTAACGGATACTTAACCGCAAAATAAATCGCCAAACTTAATAAAAACAACGGAAAGATCGTCACAATAAATTTAAGTGCCGTTATAACCTGTTGAGGTTGTGCAAATTTGGTTATTACTAGTTTACCGTCAATTACTTCCTGTGTAGGTTTAATATAACCGACAAAATCAAGGATTAAAGAGACAATAAATATCGCAATGGCACTGGATGATTGACGAACAAAAGTCATTATACCGCTGAAACTTCCTTCCTTTCTCTCATTAAAGGCAAATTCACCAACATCGGTAACATCGGGAAACATTAGCCAAGGAACCGATACACAAGGTGCTAAACCAATCCCGATAATTGATGCGATGACGTAGATGTACCAAGCCGGTTGATTAGGTGAGATGACGGATAGAAGAACTGCTCCGATAATCGCGATAATTCCTCCAAGGATAAAGGATTGTTTCTTCCCGATTTTATTTGCGATCTTGACGACAATCGGTAACATCACAATCACGGATACTAATAATATTCCTAATACAACAGTTAGATCATCTTCTCTCTTTAAATAATAATCCATATAATAGGAAAATACGGCTGAGACGATATCCATGGTGATAAAGGCACAGATATATAAACCTACGAGTGCTCTAAAAGCCTTTATTTTAAATGGTTTAATAAAGCTCCTAAACGTAAATTTCTCATGATTATTTTTAATTACTGGCTTATCCTTAATATATAAGAAGATAAGTAAAAAGGGAATGGCATAAAAGATTCCAAAAACTAAACCCATTACCATATAACCGGTATCTTTACTGCTAAAGGCATTAATAATCGTTAAGGGTAAAATCGCCGCAATCGCCGAAGATAGTTGAGAAAAGAATAAGCGAAAGCCGTTTACCGTATTTCTTTCCTGATATTCCGGCGTTATTTCTGCTGACATCGCTGAATAAGGTACCATGACCATTGTGTTAATCGTTGCGTAAAATAAATATGATACCAAAGCAATGATAAAGGTAATGATTTCATTATTGATTCTAAAACTTGACCATAATAAACAATAAGAGATGATTATTAAAAAGAAACCGGCTAGGAAGTAAGGTTTTCTTCTTCCGAGCTTCGATTTGGTATTGTCGGTTAATCGACCCATTAACGGATCATTGATACCATCCCATAATCTGGACACTAAAACAATTGTCCCGGCATATGCCGGTCTTATTCCAACAACTTCCGTAAGGAAATATAAATATAGGAAACTTACGATAACCTGTGCTCCTCCCCCATATAGGTCACCGGCACCAAAGATTAGTTTCTCTTTCAGGGTAATTTTCTTATTCATGATACTCCTCCTCTAACTTTTTATATTCAATTCCGGCTAGTATTAAGGCTGCCAAGCCATATGGCCAGTCATTTTTTCTCGGAATTAATTTATAGCCTAATTTAGGAAATATCTGTAGCGGAATTGTCGGTCCGCTTATATACGGCATACTCAATAATCCCTTTTTTATCTCTAAATCATTAATTAGTGAATTTATGGCTTTAAAACCTGCAGTTTTAAATTTATTACTTAAGTAACCACATCTCACACCATGTAAGAAGCCACAAGCAATTAGTGCGGTGGCACTGGATTCTTTATAGGATGGTAAATTAAGTAAAGTGTTAAAATAACCATCTTCTCTTTGATATAAAAGGATACTTTCACATAATTCACTGAACAGTTTTATCATTTCCGTCTTAACATCATCTTCATAAGGATATAAATCAATAACTTTAGGTAAAGCTGTTACCATCCACCCATTTCCTCTGGCCCAAAAGATTTTATCAGGATATGCTTTTTTATTCTTAACCCAATAACTGTGATGAAATAATTTAGATTGTTTGTCTTGAAGATATTTGGCAAAGATTAGAGGCTGTTTAAAAGCAAAATCAAAGAGCTCTTTATCATTCGTAGCACTTGCGACCAAACTGCCAAACACTCCATACATCATGATAGAATCAACCCAAATACTTTTAGGATATAATTTACCTATTTTCGAAACACCTAAATGATTTGGAAGATCATCGATGATTTTCGGAGTGGTTTTCAAATAGTTTATGACCTTATTTAGAACCTCCAAGTATTTATCATCCTGTGTTCCTTTATATAATACATAACTGACTAAACCAGGAGCCGAGGTATCACTCTGATCGATTAATATCCCTTTTTTTATATGATTATCAATATATGCCTTATAAAACTCCAAATAACGATCTTCACCCAGGAACTTATCCAGTTCACTTAAGGCATAATTAAATAAAGCTTCCCCCCACATCCATTTCATTTTATCCGGTTTAAATCGTTTAACCGCACTATCGGCTAATTCAATAATTCTACTAAACACTTTTTCACTCATTGATATCTCCCATAAATAAAAAACTTTAATATCCTTATTTTAACAAATAAAGACATTAAAGTAAATTTGATTAAGTAATACTGTAATACTTTTATGCAAATAAAAAAACTGACTATTAAGCCAGTTTTTATTATTTCTTCTCCCTATGTAATGTACTTTTATTACATCTTGGACAATATTTTTTTAATTCTAAACGCTCAGTTGTTTTACGTTTATTTTTTGAAGTAAGATAATTATGTTCTTTACATTCTGTACAGACCATTGTTAAATTTACACGCATTTAGACTAACCTCCATTCGTATACGAATATTTATTATATAAGTGTTGTTGCAACTACTCTATTATAACATTTTTTTCATATTTTTCAATACTTTTTTTATTTATCCTTTTAGTTCAAGCAAAAAAACTGTATCAAAGATATTTCTTAATACAGCTTAATATATTATTTGTTCATAATCTCATCATATCGACGTGATACTTCGTCCCAATTAATGATATTAAAGAATCTGTCCACATAATCCGGGCGACGATTTTGATATTGCAAGTAATAAGCATGTTCCCAAACATCGATAACTACCAAAGGACTTTTATTAATACTATATGGACTATCCTGATTTTTGGTTTGGATTATCTCCATCTCTTTACTATCATTATCGATAACTAGCCATCCGTACCCTGAACCAAAAACGCCAATAGATGCTTTTCCTAATTCTTCTTTAAAATTATTGAAACTACCGAACCTATCATTTAATGCCTGTAATAGTTTTCCGGTCGGTTGTCCTCCTCCGTTAGGTGAAAGTATGGACCAATAAAGATTATGATTAGCATATCCTCCGCCTTGACTAATAATCTGTTGCCTTATTGCTTCAGGAATCTCATTAATATCGGTAAGTAACATTTCAATTGATTTACCCTGCGCAATATTCTTATGATCCTTTAAGATATTATATAGATTATTTAAATAAGTTTGATGATGTTTAGTATAATGAATTTCCACCGTTTTGGCATCAATATATGGTTCAAGAGCATCATAAGAATATGGTAATTTAGGTAATTCGTAATAAGACATAATAACCTCCTAAGCTTTATATTTATTGATTAAGGATATAAATATTGTTATAATAATTTTATGTGAATATGATTTCATTACTTATTATATGCTAGAAATAATAAATAATATGAAGGGAGTAATATATTATGTATAAAAGAACGGATACTCGCCCTGTTAAGGTCGGCAATGTCACGATAGGTGGACAAAACAGTGTTGTCATACAAAGCATGACCAATACCAAAACAAAGGATGTGGATTCCACTGTTAAACAAATCAACGCTTTAGAAGAAGCGGGCTGTCAGATTGTGAGACTTGCCGTGTTTGATGAGGAAGATGCCAAAGCGATAAAAGCAATAAAAGCTAAAACTAATGTCCCGTTAGTGGCTGACATTCATTTTAATTATAAATATGCTTTATTATCGATTCAAAACGGAATAGATAAGGTAAGAATTAATCCCGGTAACATAGGTAGTGAGGAAAGAATTAAGGAAGTTGTAAATGCATGTAAATTAGCTCATATACCAATAAGAATCGGTGTTAACAGCGGGTCAATTGAAAAACATATTTTAGAGGAATACGGTCATCCGACTCCGGAAGCAATGGTAGCCAGTGCAAAATATCATGTTGAATTACTTGAAAAATATGATTTTTATGATATTGTACTATCTCTAAAATCATCCAATACACAAATGGCAATAGAGGCATATAAATTAGCAGCGGAATATTTCCCTTACCCTCTTCATTTAGGAATAACAGAAGCCGGAACGAAATTTACCGGTACGATTAAAAGTGCTATCGGATTAGGAATTATGTTAAATGAAGGAATCGGAGATACAATAAGAGTATCCTTATCTGATGATCCTGTAGAAGAAATCGGTGTATGTAAGGAAATATTAAAAAACTTTAACTTGATAAAAAATGTTCCTACTTTAATATCCTGCCCGACATGCGGTAGAATTCAGTTTGATTTAATTCCCGTTGCCAAGGAAATCGAGCAATTTCTCCAAAATATTCACTCCGATATAAAAATAGCTGTTATGGGCTGCGCTGTTAATGGTCCGGGTGAAGCTAAGGAAGCTGACATCGCCATAGCCGGTGGTAAGGGTATGGGAATGTTAATAAAAAATGGAGAAATATATAAACGTGTTAATCAAGAAGATATGGTCGAAGTTTTAAAAGCAGAAATCATCAAAATGACTAAAGATAAGGAAGAGAATAATAAAACCACCTGATTTTAGGTGGTTTTTGTGTCCCTATAGAATAAATAATAACTCATATTTACCTTTATTATTGACTGATCGTTATCACTCGGTAAGGTATATTTAAAATCATCAATATAAATTAATCTTACGCTGTTCTGTAATTCAGCCAAATATAAATCCAGATTATTGATATCAATGTTGAACATAATTGATATTTTTATACCCTTTATATCCTTTTTATTACTACTAGAAGACCAATTGATTTCCGGCATTTCTTCGGTGATCGATATCGAAGATGTTAATTCACCGCCGGAATTAAGTAAAGGTCTTTGAACATAATTAAGGGTAATATCACGGTTATCATATCCATCCGGAATAAATAACGAAAATTTATTGTCATCATAAACATTCTTATTATAGTTTTCTATTTGTTTTAAGACGATTTGAATTTTACCGTTATTTCCATCATATTCTTTACCTAATTTCTTTTCTTCTTCTATCTCCTGTTTTATACCGTTAACGATAAAAATTCTGTAATTATTATATGTTACTAAGGATAGTACCACAATAAGTAATGTCCAGACTAAAAATCTTTGTAGATATTTGTTTTTCATTTGTATCCCTCCACTTTAGGACAAGTGCTATTTTGTGGATCAATCCTAATATAATAGATTTTTCGGTAATTAGTATCATTATCATTAACAACAACAGGATTTATTGCTCCGGATTCTAGACTAAGTAAATATTGTATTCTTCCGATTTGATTTTCATAGAAAAACAAATCATCCATATTGTCAAATTGTATTGATACGGTAAACATCTTATCCGCTTCTGTATAAATTATATATTCTACCTCACTGTTTAAAGGTGTTATATCAATTTTATTCTCCGGCTTCATTAAATCGGTAGCCGATAAATTATCATGAAGGTCAATATATGTTACAACCGCATTCCCACCGTCAAACATCTTCATAATTTGACGAAAATCAATTGAACTATCCAATATGTCTTTTATCGAATTATCATTTTTATTATATATATCATGATAAATAAAATTGTATTTACTTTGTAAATATTGTAATTCAAGCTTTTTTTCCGCATTATCACTTCTTAATTCATTTAACTGACTATTATATGAATTATAAGGTAAATAGACAAATACCAAATTTATAATCACAAATAATAAAACAATTATTGATGATACTAAACGTAAAATGTAATCTCGTTTAGACTTTTCCGGTAACAATGTAATTTTAATTTCATTTATACCTTTTCCTCTTTGTTTCATTATTACACCACCCTATAAACTCATCGCAATCGGTAAATAATATTTAGTCAAGTTTTTATTTATTGTAGATCTGATTGGTAAATCCCCAATAATCTCCACATCAACATCCATTTTTTCATTAATTAATTCCTGAATATTTCTCGTAAATGCGATATCTGTATAAATGACAATTTTCTGAACTTTTTCAGTATTTTTAGAAAATTGATACTGAAAGAAATGACAGATTCTTTCTAAAACATCAAGAATTTGATCTATGTAAAATTCTTCATCATAATCTTCAATCTCAAAGGTATCCCGTAATGATAATATCGGAATCTCATTGTCAAAAACTGTTAAAATGTGGGTATTTTCTCTAATTTGTGTATACATGGTGAATCGTTGATCATTATTACGCAATTTTTTGGAAAACAAATAGAGCTTTCTTACCAATAACGGTGATATATATGAGTCCACTACATTTTTCTTATGTTTTTGAATAACTCGCATATATGCTTCCATTACTTCTTTAGAAGTGGTAAAAATTATTACATCTTTTTCATCCTCTTCATTATTTTCTACACCATAGTCGATAACATCAATAATCGGATCTTTGTAAGGCAATGATTGCATCGATTCTTCGAGTTCTAGGCGCAAATATTTTTTCAAATCTTCACCGGTTAGATATTTAGGTACTTTGATTTTCTTGATTACTAAATTTTGATCAGGAATCATGATTTTAACAAAACTACTGTTTAAACGATATTTTCTGAATATTGTACCTAATATTTTAATTAGCAAACTTTCATTCATTATTTTTCCGGAAACGATGATGCCGTTTTTAAGCTTTACTTCACCTATTTTACGAACAATTAATTTTTTTTCATCGACTAAAGAAAATTTAATGAAATTATCGGTAAACATTAAGTTAATATAGTTCTTTCTAAAGAACATAAACATCACCTACACAAATATAAATAAGTTGAAATACCAATTTATTATTTCATAACCGTAGAAATATGATACTAAACATCCTAATCCGATAAACGGACCAAAAGGTATGGGTTTATCCTTAGCAAATACTTTGAATACAGTTAATAACAATCCAATTACCGAACCGATAATAGAAGCGAAAAACAACGATAACAATGTCATTTTTAACCCCAGTATCAATCCTATTATACCATATAATTTAATATCTCCGCCACCCATAACTTCTCGTTTATACACTTTTTGCCCGATAAAGGCGATTAAAAACAATAAAGTAAAGCCAATTGCACCACCAATTAAACTTTCCAGATAACAATGAATTTCAAAAGTCGAAAAAACTTCAGGAAGTTTAATAAAATAGCGAAGTATAATAAATAAAATCAAAAAGAAGAAAATTACTTTATTTTCAATTAACATATATTCTAAATCAGACACCGTAATTATTATTAACAAACTGATAAACAGCAAACAAATAAGTAATTCCCACTTAAAACCAACTTTATAATAACTAAACATAAATAGTAAAGCTGTACTTAATTCAAAAAAGAGATATTTTGTCGAAATATGCGATTTGCACCATCGACATTTTCCGACAAGAAAAAGATAACTAAATATCGGTATTAATTCCAACCAACTAAGCTTATGACCACAATTAGGACAAAAACTGCGAGGATGTATTATACTTTGTCCCTTACTAATTCTTAAACCGACTAAATTATAAAAAGATCCTAAACAAGCTCCTATTATAAATATATATACATATATTAATGCTTCCATTTCCTCACTCCTTGTATTAAAAAACCAAGACCAATTGGTCTTGGTTAATTAAGTTTAAGCTTTTTGTACGTCTTTTCTGTTTACAGATTCTTTTGTATCTAAAACAATGTCTTCAGTAATCGTATAATCGCCTTCTACATATGAAAAATTTTCTTCGTCAGGTCCATAGCCAGTAACCTTGCCATTTTCAACAGTAATATAGATAAATGCGGTTACGTCTGAATCAAAATCTTCAGATAAATCGATAATAAAATCAGTATCATATTCTTCTGGTAATGTAATTCTACCTTCTTCAACAGTACCAACATAAACAAAATATTCTTTTTCTCCTGTATACTCCATTGCCACATAATCAGTTTCCGCGTTGGTAACAGCGTTTGATATAAATAAATTAGCACTTTCTGCCACTGCGTCTTTTCTTGTATTTTCTATTAAAGTATTAACTGTTGGAAAAGCGATTAAAGCAATAATTCCTAGGATAACGATAACAGCTAATAACTCGAAAAGGGTCATAGCTTTTTTGTTTAACAACTTCATTTGCAATTCCTCCCTTTGTAATTAATTTTTTGTCTTTGACGAAATTATAACATTATTCTTTCAAATATTCAATAATAAATTATACTTTTTAACTTAATCCACCGTCCATCATTCCAAACATCGGTAACATGATTGCCAGTACGATCGCTCCGACGATAACTGCCAAAAACATAATCATGAGTGGTTCCATAAGCTTTTTAAGTCTTTCTATAGTAATTTCCATTTCATTATCGTAATAATCAGCAATACTTGATAACATCTCATCCAAGGTTGCCGTTTCTTCACCTATAGCTAGCATAGAAGCAAATACGGGATCGATCGACCATTGTTTTTCAAAGGCTTTACTCATCGGGATTCCGTTTTGGATATTTAATAACGCCTTATCGAGAATATCGATATAGATTTGATTGGAAGTAATATTTTTTGTTATTTCCAAACCTTCAATCGCATTTACGGAATTGTCTAATAATGTTGAATAAGTGCGGGCAATTTTAATTAAATTACCTTTTCGTGTTATTTGGCCGAAAATTGGTATTTTAAGTGAGATTTTGCTGAAAACTAGTCTACCCTGTGGTTTTTTATTATATATTATACCAAGGATGATTACTAGTGATATGCTTAGCAAAATAAGTAAAATATTAGTTTGCATAAATTTACTAAAGGATAGGACAAACTGCGTAATAAATGGCAGTTCCTTTCCCATTTCCGCAAATGTTTCCTGAAATTGCGGAACAACCGTCATTAGTAAGAATGTCGTTACCGCAAAAGTTGTAATCAAGAGAATGATCGGATACATTAATGCCGATTTAATATCATTGCTTGTTTTGGCCTGTTTTTGATAATAAACGTGCAGGTCATACACAACCTTTTTTAAATTTCCGATTACTTCTCCGACACGAATCATTTCTATTAGTAGTTTAGGAAACACGCGTTTTTGTCTTAACATCGCGCCATATAACGAACTACCGTTACGTATGTCTTGTAATATCTTAATTAAATATTTCTTTAAATATTTGTTGCTGGATTGATCTATGATAATTTTCAAACTTTCGATAATACTTAAACCGGAATTTAATAAATTATAAAATTGTGATAAAAAGAATACTAAATCCTGTTTAGATACACCCGATGTAATTGTGATATCTTTTCCTTTTATAAATGTAGCTATTTTAATCTCGGTTACATCCAAAGGAATCATATTATTCATTTTTAATTTTCTGACGCAATCACCTTTATCAGTAGCCTCGATAATATCGGATACTACATAATGATCTCGATTTCTAGCTTTATATCGATAAAAAGGCATAAGATTCACCTTCCTCTAATCTGTTACCCGTAATACTTCTTCCGTAGTCGTAATGCCTTGAATTACTTTCTCGAATCCATCCTGGATTAAGAAACGCGTATTATTTCTGATTGCTTCCTTCTTGATATCCAGTTCAGTACCGTTATTGTTGATGATTTCCCGTATTCTATCGGTAATTTCCAAAATCTCAAAGATTCCGATACGACCTGAATAACCCTTATTATTACATGCAGGGCATCCTCTTGGCACAAATACCCTGTCAATATGCATTCCAACACTTTCAAATAACTGCTTTTCGCGTTCCGATGCCATCTTCCATTCCCCGCATTCTTTACATGTCCTTCTGACTAAACGCTGTGCCACAACTCCGGTTAATGAAGATGCAACCAAGAATGGATCGATACCCATATCAATAAGTCTTGTTATTGTTCCCACAGAGTCATTTGTATGTATCGTACTTAATACCAAATGTCCTGTTAATGATGCTCTAACCGCGATTTGTGCTGTCTCGGTGTCACGAATTTCCCCAATCATAATGATATTAGGGTCTTGACGTAAGATGGTTCTTAAACCATTGGCAAAGGTCAGCCCGATATCAGGATTTACCTGTATTTGGTTTATTCCTTTAATCTGTAATTCCACCGGATCTTCTATGGTAATAATATTGACTTCTTCTCTGTTAAGCTCATTTAAACAGGCATAAAGGGTTGAAGACTTACCGGAACCGGTAGGACCCGAAACTAATATGATTCCGTTAGGAGTTTTTATTAATCTTTGAAACTTCTTATAACTAGCTTCATTTAAGCCTAATTTATTCATTGAACTTAAGGAATTCTTTAGATTCAGTAACCTTAGTACGACCTTTTCCCCATTTATCGTAGGTAATGTGGATACACGTAAGTCCAGTTGAGTATTTTCGATTACCATTTTAATCCGACCATCCTGAGGTCTTCTATTTTCCGTAATATCGAGACCCGAAATGATCTTAAAACGGGATAATAATTGTTTTTCCATGATTTTAGGGAATCTTTTCTCAATACTCAATACCCCGTCAACTCTAAACCTTACGATTACTTCACTTTCCTGAGGGTCAATATGAATATCTGATGCATTTTGTTTAACTGCGGAAATGAGTAATTGATTGACCAACCTAATTAACGGAGTATCATCATTTTCATTACCGCTTTGGTCATCTTTATTTTCACTGTAATTTAAAATAATCTGGTCCAAAGAACGGTTAATACCATAATACCTGGATATGGCCGTTTCAATTTCCGAACGTGTCGCCATCATCAGTTTGACATTATATCCCGTGATTAACCGCAAATCGTCGACAACGTAATAATTCAGAGGATCGGCTACGGCTACGATTAATCTTCCGTCTTCAAAGGTAACGGGAACCACTAAGTTCTCTCGCGCATATTCTTCAGATATTAATCTTAAAATGGATTCACTTAAAGAATAATCGCTAAGGCTGATTTTTTTAACCCCTAGCTGAATTTCTAACGCTTCTAAAACTTGGTTTTCGGTTACATAACCAATTCTAATAAGGGTATCACCCAATTTTTCATCCTGTTCTCTAACCGATAAGGCAAAATCAACCTGTTCGGCTGTCACAAGTCCTGAATCAATTAAAATGTCCCCTATTCTTTTCTTTAATCTTCTCATAACATCACCTACTAATCATCTTGATTATCCACATATGTTATCGCATCTTTTTTATTATATATATCTTCGGTTATAATTGTTGTTATTTCAGTGTTATCAGGGTATTTTGTTGTTCTTTGCAGAATGCTGTAATATCCCGGATATCCGACTTCATTTTGACCAGAACCTGTTTTTATGATTTCTGCAAAATTAATCACATTATATTGCTTATATGAATGCGAATAAGTGTTAATAAATTGTGGTCCGTATAATTGAAAAACTAACGTGTTGTTAACTGCCTTTATCTCGATATAATATGAATGTTGATTTGGATTATAAAATGATAGGTCTTCTTGACTAAAATAATGTACTTCTTTTAATAGATCATTTTCAATAATATAATCGTATTCAATCTTAATTGCTGCCTCTAAACCGGCTTGGGCATAAGCCGGTAATTTGTAGCTGATTTCTTTTTGGATATTGACAAAGTTTGTATCTAATATCGTCTGATAAATTCCCGTTGCAACTCTATTTAATTCATCACGTGTTAAATAATTCTCATCTATATCGTTAATATCATTAATACTACTGATATCATCAATTTCAATATCTTTAAGTAAGTTTTTCTCTTTAATAAATTGCTCAATTAAATACTGATTTAAGGAAAATTGTGTTTTTCCTTTAATTTCAATAGGTTCTAAAAAAAACTTATTAATCTTATTTATAAGATTTCCATTCGTATTAATTGTGATGGCAGGACCCACTTTGTTTAGTT
>JAWLBU010000048.1:0-20755 GCA_041687555.1 Haloplasmataceae bacterium
GGTACTGTTTGCTCAGTACCTTTTTATGACTACTAAGTATTTATTAATTATTTTTAATTTTTTTTGAGATACTATAAATGTAACGAAGTAGAGGTGAAATAATATAACTATATATAAACGTAAGAACGACCATGTAATTTTAGCTGATAAATATTATAATGATCAAGAACGGTCAGATTTTAATTGTGTAAGATTTATTCACCATTCTTTGCCGGAAATAGATGTACAAGATGTTGATATCTCCACCGGTTTTTCATCTATTAAATTAGACTACCCCTTTTTCATTAATACCATGACAGGTGGTAGTGATTGGACCAAAAATATTAATGAAAAATTAGCGCTCCTTTCAAGGGAAACGGGAATAGCCATTGCATCAGGATCTTTATCAGCAGCATTACTGGACGCAAACGTAACCGACTCCTTTCGGATCATCCGTGATATTAATCCCACCGGATTGGTATTTGCGAATATTGGTGCCGGAAAGTCGGTTGATGATGCTAAAAAGGCTATTGAT
This sequence comes from Haloplasmataceae bacterium, assembly GCA_041687555.1. Lineage (GTDB taxonomy): Bacteria > Bacillota_I > Bacilli_A > Haloplasmatales > Haloplasmataceae > JAWLBU01. The sequence goes on from JAWLBU010000048.1 coordinate 515, forward strand.
ATTCTACAAGCTGATGCTTTACAAATACATCTCAATGCTCCACAGGAATTAATCATGATTGACGGGGACCGTCATTTTTCAAATTGGTTATTAAATATTGAAAAAATAGCAGAACAAATAACAATTCCCGTTATCGTTAAAGAAGTGGGATTTGGTATGAGTCAAAAAACAATTAAACAGTTAATAGACATTGGCGTTAACATTATTGACATTAGTGGCCGTGGTGGGACAAACTTTGCGAAAATTGAAAATACCAAACGGAAAAAATATGATTTTCTTGAAGATTGGGGACAATCAACAATAATTTCTTTAGTAGAAGCCCAAAAATTTTTATCTGAGGTTGAATTCATTTCTTCCGGAGGTATTAAAAATCCAATGGATGTGATTAAATCATTAGCCCTTGGCGCAAAAGCCGTCGGTATTTCGGGACATTTTCTTCACCTAATATTAAACGATGGATTAGATAATACAATAGAGGAAGTTAATAGCTGGAAAGAACAACTTAAAACTATCATGACTTTACTCAACACTAATAAAATAGCGGATTTGCTTTATACTGACCTTTACTTTACCGGAGAAGTGAAAGATTGGTGTCTAGTAAGAGGATTATCTTTATCGAATTATGCAAATCGATCAAAAAAATAACGTGATGAAATTCACGTTATTTTTATTCATATTTAATTTCTGATATTCTGTAATAAAATTAAATAATGATTAGCTTCTCTTAAGACATGATCACCTAAAAGTGGAGCGATTATTGATTTGATATCATGCTTTAATATACCTTCCGTACCTTGTGTTTTAAAGTTTTGGATATCCTTAGTTAATTTTATGGCCTCAAAAGTAATCTGAGGAAATAATTGCTGATTTTGGGTTACTTGAATAGCCCTCTTATTTAATTCAGCAAAATCATCACCAAAATTTTGCGCTATTTTAAATAAATCCTCTTCGGTAGGATCCAATAAACCTCGAATAAATTTGGCATGTTCCGACATTATCTGATTCCAGAATATTTGCTGTCTTAGAGCTTCTTCATAAATATTAGGCACTACCCGGTGTTGTAGTTTTGTTAATAAATCCGCGAAGAAAATAGCCTCTCTTCGTATATGATCAATTAATAAAGGATAGTTTGTCGTAAACAATTGTCCGCTTAGAACACCATTTAATACTTTAGTTTTAAAGTTTACTAATCCTGTCGCAGCTTGAATAGCTTCATTGTTTAATAAACTGACAGCTTCTAATAATGTAATATTTGGATTATTCCTTTCCTGTCCTACTAAAGTCATTTCAAATGAAGTCAAATTCGTATCTATAGGAAATCCTGTGACAAAAGATGTAGCTCTTTCTGCTTCTAATGTATACTTGGTTACGGCGTCATTATTGATAATTAAATTTCCTGAAGCTAATGCTAATGCCTTTAGTAATAAATTATTAAAATGGAAATTAAAGCCCTTAGCTTCGTTAATTAAATCCGTATTTTTAGAAGGGAAAGAAATTGCCAAAAATAATGAATGTTCTTTCATTATTCTTAAGAAAAATAAATTTAATTCAAGTGATTGTCTGATATACAAATCATCCGTCAGCATAACACACACCTCTTTCATACTATTATATGAATATAAAAGGGCATTTGTCATAATAAAATTATGGTTTTATAGCTCTTGTGGCAATGTATTGCGGAACAAACTCTCTGATTAAACTCTGTCCTTCACGGTCTTTGTCTTCATATAAATCAGTTAATATAAAGCCTGCCTTTAATTGACCACCGATTTGTTCTTCAAGAGAATGAGAAAACTGAATTCCTTCATCGTTATCCACCATGCGTTTATATTCCTCTTCACTTGCTTTTAAAGGATTAAAAGGTAATTTATTGGCAGCTATAAGAGGAAGTTTACCATCATCATTGAATAAAAAATTCATTCCATTATCAAAACCGGCAAGCAAGACCCCACCATGTTTTAAAATTCGGTAATATTCATTCCAAACGCGATATACATTCTCAATATAACAATTAGATACGGGATGAAATATAATATCAAAGCTTTCATCAGCAAATGGCAATTTTTTGGTCATATCACCCTTAATAATATTTATTGCATACCCTTCACGTTCTGCCACCATTTTTTCCGATTCAAGCTGCTTATCAGAATAGTCAAAGATTGTGCACTGTGCTCCAAGTGCAGAAAAAATCGGCATCTGTTGACCACCGCCCGATGCTAATCCCAAAAGTTTTTTATCTTTTAATTCTCCAAACCAGTTTTTAGGTACATGAATACATGGCGTGAGATACACCCCCCAAATTCCATTTTTAGCATTCACATATTCTTCATGACTTATCGGTTTGGACCATTCACATCCATTTTCGGCCCACTTATCCCAGGTCTTAGAATTTACATCGGTATAATTTCTTTTATCCATTTTATATCCCCATTCTGTTTTTCTATTTTAACCCAATTATAACATATGAAATAATAAATATTATTAAAATAAAAAAATAGCTTTCTATTAAAATAATAAAAAGCTATTTTAATTAATCACTTCATTTCAGCAGCTTCTGCCTCGGATTTTGTCACATGAACAGTTCCATGGGGATGTTGAGCAGGTGCATATATAGTGTATAGCTTCAATGGCTTATTGCCCGTATTTATCAAGTTATGCCATTTTCCCGCCGGTATTATGATAGCATAATCTTCATAGACATTTTGGCGAAAATCTAATCTTTCTTTACTGTCGCCCATTAAAACAAGCCCTTGTCCTTCTTCAATACGGATAAATTGATCAACTTCAGGATGAATCTCAAGTCCGATACTTTCACCAATATTTAAGCTCATTAATGTAAGCTGCAAATGATTTCCCGTCCATAAAACGGTTCGAAAATTATTGTTTTTTTCTGTTACATCCTCAATATTTACCACAAATGGTTCAGGTCCGTAATCAGTTGATTTATATCTCCAATAATTATTTAACCACGGATTTTGATATATCCAATTTCCGTAATAATATTGTGGATTCCTCATCGGCATACGGTAATATGGTTTTTGATACTGATAATGCATATTATTCAAGATACTCCTCCCTTTCTTAGTACCATTGTATTATATGCATTTTGTCCCTAAATTTCTAAATTAATTACTGATTTCTTAAAACCTTTATTTAAATAAAATTTCAAAGCGTTATTATTTTCATTTGATACAAAGATAAAAATATCTTTAATACTTTTTCTAGAATTTAACCAATCAATAGAGCTGTTGAATAATGCTGTTCCCACACCACCTTTGCGATAACCATCTTTGATATAAAATTGTGACAGACAACCAACATCATCACCTATACCAGAATTAGAATCAAAAAAATCAACCGGTTTTAGAGTCGCAAAGCCACCTGAGTATGTGTATTTGGAAGAAATATTACTGTAAGCATATCCGATAATCTCTTGTTCATCATATGCGATGATTAAAAAATTTTCTTTTACGCTATTATATGATGGAATAAATCGCGTTTCAAAATTCATGTTATCAAACCACTCGGAGTGTATATAAGATTTAGATTTTTGATAATTCATCAAATCATTACACAAATCCTTAATACAATAAATATCTTCTGTAATTACCTTATAAATAATATCCATATATTTATCCCTCTGTAATCTTCATTATTTAGTTAAATTATAGCATATTTAATTCCTTATAATAAATAATTGTGATAATGGAGAAATTTGTCGAAAATTGTGATATAATTATTATAATAACGGAAAATAGAGAGGTATAGAGAGGTAGTATGAAGATTGTAGGTATGAGGTTTTTTAAAGATAATATTATACTAAAAATTATATTTTTATATTCCCTATCATGTGTAATTACGGCTGCCATATTCTATAAATTAATCCCCATTTTATTAAATTATGCACCGGGATATTCTTATATAGATAAACTTCATGGCATCAGTTATTTTTGGCAATATGCCCTAGTCGTATTTCTTTGTTTATTATTGGGGAATATATTTTTATATTTATGTCTTAGAAAAGTTACAAAAATTGAAGATGTGATATATGATCTTAAAAACTATGATTATCAAAAAATCTCTTTAATGAAAAAAAGATTATTTATTTTACCGTATCAAATATATCTTATACAAATTATCATCCCGATTATTATTATCCCAATTGTAGCTATACCTATATTTATAATTCAAAAAGCTTCTCTTATCATTTTTTTCAGATTATTGGTTTTAATTATTGTATTTTTTACCTTATTTTCCGTACTCAACCTTGTGTTTACCCAGGAATCATTTAAAAAATTATTGTTAAAATTTAATTCCGACTCAAAAATAAATGGTATAAGAATCTCTATAGTTTCAAGGCTCTTTCTTCACTTACTTCCGATATTAATAACGGCTATTCTATTTACTTCACTTATAGGTTATTCATATAATATCAGGGACAAAGGTGATCTTATCAGTGAATTTTATATAGCGGCTTTAAATGATACTTTTTCACAATATAAAGATGAGAAATTAAACATACTACAGATAAATGATGCTCTTTCTAGTGTGAAAAGCGTGAAGGGACTAGATGATAATCGCTTTATAATTACACCGAAAGGTGAAGTAATTACCTTTGATGATAAAAAATTAGAAGATTATTTTCTCCAATATTTGCATGAATTATCAATAAATAACGGAGGATATGTATACGATGTAACAGGTGAAACTAGAGGTGTGATTATTAATATATCCGGAGAAGATGGGGATTATATTGTCGGAATTAAATTTAATCTTGTATCAAATGAATTGGTAGTATTTTATTCACTCAGTATAATAGCTATTTTGTCACTTGCTTCATTAGTTTTATACGTAACTTCAAAATCAATATCCAATGATATAAAAAATGTCGCTAATAGGTTAAATGAAACATCTTCAGGAAAAGATATAAATATTTATTCAAAATTACCGATAACATCAAATGATGAAATATCTGATTTGGTCCTAGCCTTTAATAAAATACAAGAGCTAGTTAACGGTGCTATTGATATGAAAAATGTAGAATTACGACAGTCAAAAGAAGAGATAGCACTTTGGTACCGAAGTACCGTAAATACTATCAGGCTGGCTATTGATGCGAAAGATCATTATACACTAGGACATTCTGACAGGGTTTCAAAATATGCGGTAATAATCGGAGAAGCATTAAATTTATCTAAAAAAGAGATTGATTTACTAAGGGAAAGCGGAACCTTTCATGATGTTGGTAAAATCGGAATCGATGATAATATCTTAAAAAAAGCCGGAAAGCTTACAATGGAAGAATATGAAGAAATAAAAAAACACCCTCAACGTGGAGCAGTAATCTTATCCGCAGTATCAATGTTTGAAAATATTATTCCTATAGTTCTTTATCACCATGAACGCTATGACGGAAAAGGTTATCCTAAGGGTCTTTCGGGCGAGGAAATACCTTTCTTGGCAAGAATTCTATCCATTGCTGATGCCTTTGATGCAATGACTACTAATAGAATTTATCAGAAAAAGTTGAGTTTAAAGGAAGCGATAGATGAATTAGAAAATGGATCGGGAACCCAGTTTGACCCGTATTTAGTTAAGATAATGATAGAATTAATTAATGATAAATATATTAATGTGACATAAAAGTTAAAAACCAACTTATAAACGAGTTGGTTTTTTATTACGGTCATAACAAACTTCCGCAGTATTGCTTTATCGGACTTAGCTTACGATTATTTACTTGATAGACAGCTTCGATTATCTCATCCTTTCGCTTTTGTTTATCATCCTCTGATAAATCAAGGACAATATCTTCAATAATATATGGTCCGTTTTTAAATTTTCCGGCAACAACCCCATGAAATTTACCATCTATTAAAATGTATTGCAAGATATCTCTTCCTGTTTGCTTATATTTATCCTTTAACCAATATTCGTTGGATTTCACAAGAAAATCATTTTTGTGAAGTACATATACTGACTTGTCTATTTGAAAAGATGTCTTTTTCAATAAATCAAAATCTGATTTTAAAACATAATAATTTTCATAAGGTACGAAAATATTATCTTGAACAAGTTCAGTCAAAGCTTTTTTTATATCTTTATTTGTGATTTTATAAAAGGATTTGATCATGTCTTCATTTATAAGCACATTACGATAAGCAAACCTTTTTAAAATTATTTTCAGTGCCTCGTTACGGGTATATTTATGCAGATTTACATTTGGAAATATTTCAGAGAAAAGATACCATGATCTATCCCATTCTCCGTCATACTGATCCTCATATATCAGAAACGCTTCCTGTAAGCGATGTAAAGCAGGTGTGATTTCCTTTACCAATAAGCTTGTCATTTCTTTCATAAGCCCAATATTCATAGGTCCCTCATGTTGCAACAGATGGATTAAGGTTTTTTGTATACCCGTCATAGAATCGAGAGGTTTTAAGGCAAGGGCAGCAAATAGTTCTAAATCTTCAGGCATAATCCAGCCTATATTTCCACCTTGGAATCTTCCTTTTATCAGTTTACGTTCCTTTTGACGTTGCCTGTTAAATTCAAGATCATCAAAGTCTGCACGAAAAGTTATGGTAGGTGGATCTCCAAAACCATTCCAATACACGTTTTGTCCAGGTTGCATATCACGATAAAGTTTTATATATTCTTCCTCATTTGCCTTACATGATAAAAATTGTCGTTCCATCCTTAGCGCTGTTATATTATCATCTGTTAACATCTTAGTCCCTCCCTATCAATCATTTTTTATCTAATTCAACTATACCAAACATTTGTTTGTAAGTCAATAATAATTTAGATATAAATTAAAAAATCAATACTTATTATAAACAGTACTGATTGATTAACTTATAAAAATCATCTCTTATTTTTTTTGATTTATGACTACTACTACCATATAATTTAAAGTAAAATACGGTTATAATTGAAAGCACATCTTCCACTGTCTGATTAATTATTTCAATCTTTACACCATTTAAATCACATAATTCTTCAATCATTTCATAACCAAAACGGATGAGTCGATCCTTATAATTAATCACTATCTTGTTTATTTCTTTAGTTGATATTAAATTAATTAGTTCTTTTAAACCTTTTTTTGAGTAGTTAAGTCCACTACTTCCTAGGTCTTGTATAATTCTAAATTGATATCCCTTAGCCACGCAATAATTAGATACTGTACTTATTTGTCGCTCTAAATCATTCAATTAATCAGAAGATGAGACTCTACAATAACCGATTACAATTCTCTCATTATTTTCTTTCGCAGTTATACCAATAATATTTTGTTTATTATATCTTCTATATCCTCCTTTAGTTCTCTCAGGTAAAAATAGATACACCCATTAATTTACTGGCTTCATTTATAGTTAATTTCATTTATTACACCTCGTTATTAAAATCTCCTAATCTACTCATTATACACAAATTTAAGTAGATTTAGTTAGATTTAATTGAACTGTTTTTTGCCCCATAAAAATCAGCTTATATAAAATATAAAGGTACTATCTGTACCTTTAATCTAAAAATATAATAATTATTGTAACCAGCGTAATACAACATCTTTTAAGATCCGCAAATTTATCGGTTTGGTGATAAAATCATCCATACCTCCCTTAATACATTTTTCCTTATCGTCATTACTTGCATAAGCAGTAGTGGCGATTATCGGAATATGTTTACCGTTATGGGCTTCTTTTTCTCTGATTATTTTTGTAATGTCAAATCCGTTCATTTCAGGCATTTGAACATCCATTAAGATCATATCTTTATGTTCTTTATCTAAAATTTCTAGTGCTTCTTTTCCATTCGAGGCTATTTGAAGATCCCAACCCATTTTTTCAAAAAATAATTTGATGATAATCTGACTGACATGGTCATCTTCAACAAGCAAAATTTTGGGATTATTAATTGAATCTTCTATTATTAACTCATTGTTATTATCCGTACTTTCAATTACCGTTGGTATTTCAGCAATGAATGTAAAACTAAAGGTGCTTCCTTTTCCATACTCACTTTCGACACATATATCCCCGCCCATTAAGTTAACCAAATACTTTGAAATGGCTAGGCCTAGTCCGGTTCCTTGATATTTCTTTCTGGTTGTACTATCCAATTGTGTAAAATAATCAAAGAGTTTAGGAATATCCCCTTTTTTTATACCGATACCTGTATCAGTTATGGAAATCATTATTTGGACTTTATCATCAATATTTTTTATCTTACTAACATGTAAACTTATCTTACCGTTATCCGTGAACTTAATCGCATTTCCGACAAGATTACAGATAACTTGATTTAATCTATTTTTATCTATTATTATATTTTTCGGAACATTTTCTTCAATTTTAACTTCATAGTCCAGTCCCTTATCTTTAGCCAATGTAGAATATAATATGGTCTCCTCATGAATAAGATTTATAAAATCAACAGATTCCGGTATCAATTCAATCTTTCCGGCATCTATTTTCGCAAGGTCCAGAATATCATCAATAATTTGGAGTAAACGTCTAGACGAAGATTTAATAGTATTAACAATATATATATTTTTATCTGTTAATTCAGTCATGCTCATTAAATCAATCATTCCGATAATACCATTTAACGGTGTCCTGATTTCATGACTCATATTGGCTAAAAATTGGGATTTTGCTTTGTTTGCATCATCTGCCATTTTTTTAAGTTCAATTAACTCTTGGCATTTTTGTTCCAGGTCTTTTTGTTTCTGGATCAGTTTTTCTTCCGCAAGTTTACGCTCTATTAAGTCAGCAGCTTGTCTAGCCACTACATCAAGTAAACTCAATTCATGTTTTGAAGGATGATAGGGTTTTTTCCAATGCGTGGATATCATCCCTAACATTTTGCCATCCCTTGAAAAAAGAGGGGTTGACTGTGAAGCACAACTCCCGGTTAATCTGTAAACTTCTAAATCCTTTGTTCCTTTCAAAAATTCACACTCTTCTACATCAGGTACTATAACCCGTTTTTCTTTACGTAATGCTTCACCACAGGATGTATAAGAAGAATCCGAGTACACCCATTCCCAAGCATCTGCGGCATAGTTATTAAAATTCCGATGGGCTAAAAACCGCAATTTTTTCCTGCCATTTTCATCGATATAAAGCATCTGCATACTGGCAAAATCCGAGTTCATAATGCCCATTACCGTATCCATAAATCTTTCGTAAAGACCTTGAATATTGTCTTCTGAAAGTAGCTCCTTACTGATGTTTTGCAAAAGTTTCATTTCTGCCAAATCTTCTTCAAGTTGTGTATATCTAAGTGTATTTTCAACTATACCATGTTTATCCACAGTATCGTTTTTTAAAAATTGACTTGACGATATTTTCTCCTTAATAAACAATTCAAGTTCCATATTTCGTTTTTTTAGATGTTCTAATTCATCCATTAACCGTTTATTACTTTCATATCTATCATCCACTACCAATTCCCTCGCTTATAAGAATTTTGTTAGTTTCAGTTCAATTTTACTATTATCATTGTTTTAATTATATTTATCAACTCTAGCATATTTTAGCAAAATATGACAATAATGTAAATATATTAAAGATAAATAGTAATTAAATATCATTGAAAGTTACAAGGAATCACTCCTTCTCCCAATATGCATTTAATACGCATTTACATAACTCATCTAAACTCTTATTCCCATCTAAAATTAACGTTTTACAGTCAACCTCTTCTAGCATACGCATATGGCAGGCCAATGAATTAACTGCTTTTTCATCTGCCGATAAATATGTTTTACACCAATTCAAAAATTCACATGTCAAATGATAATGATCTCCACCCGGGAGCATTCTCTCTCCAAATCTTAAAAACTCCCTGTCATATAGTCTTTTCATGCGGATTTCTTCATCCAATATAAGTAATACAAGTAATTCCCTGTCTTTGAATCCCTCAGGATACCATGAATGTACAGAACCTGAAACAATATAATCACGATAATTATTTTTATCAAGATTATATAACCTAAATCGTTCTTCAAGAGAATTCTGTTCGATATAATCCTGTCCCTTCCATAAATATCTATCCGTATCAATCCAATAAACACCGGTTTTATTACTAATATATTCGCATAATGTACTTTTACCGACTCCGGGAGCACCTATAACCTGTATTTTCATACTACACCTCTTTTTTTTAATTCAAATAGAAAAGACAGTTTGAAATATCACTATTTATCATTTAACTCTTTTATTCTTGTTAATAATTTATAGACAATACCTTTTTTTGCTACTGATTCCCATATTCCCTCATTAAATCGTTGCTGTCTGATATAGAAAGTCAGTATAGCTCTTATAGTCTCAAATTCAGCTTTTTCAATGTATTCCTTAATTTCCTCCGTACATATAATCCTTAGGAGATAATCTGCTTCCTTTAAAGAATATAAATAAGGTAAATAATCACTTTTTAACAAATCAGATTTATATATCTCGCTTATGAAATTTTCTAACTCTTTACTATAAACCGGATATCCTAGAATAATTTGATCATCAGTAGGATTTTCTGATTTCCAGGTGCAGAAAACCCTATTTGTATCTTTAAAATAATTAATAAATTCATATAATCTGGAATATTTTCTCATACTATTGCATCCATTCTAAATTTAGGAAATTAAAATACTTTCTTGCTCTAATTTACAGTTATTTTCCAGCATATAATTAACGACTTCTATAAATAAAGGATTATCAATTTTTTTTAATCTTTTTTTATCATTATTTGTTAATATAGCCCAGTTTTTTTTATAACTAATCAATGTCTCAATATCCATCATATATGGTACAAAATTAATTCCTGTTTTATTAACTAAATTATTAAAGATTAAAAATCCACCGGCATCAATATCACCGAAATGATAAAAATCAAGTTTATTATTATATAAATATATTTTTTCCAACAGATTTCGCTTAATAGAATTATGAAAACCTCCCAAATAGATGGCAATATAATTATTATCATTAAATGCTACAAATGTCGTTAAATTCTCAATTGTTAATATCTTCTTAACGTTTACATTTATTATTATCAAATCATTAAGTGCTTTAGAACTGAGAGCTAATTCATGACCGTAATCTTCTAAATTAATTACCTGATTGTTAATCTTTATTGTTATATCACCTTTTATATAAACATAAGTCGGATTATTCACGATATGAAATTCTTTTAGTATTAATTCATTATATTCTTCATCGATATCTGAAAAATCTCTAATAATCTTACATACTCGGTTTTCAATTCTTTCAAATAATTTTGAATCATTGAAAACTGATTTACTGAAGTTTCTTTTTAAAACATCTTCTTCAAGATTAGTCATTTCCTTAATAGCTTTTAAATATAATTTTAAATTATTTAAATTATCAATATAACTCAATACTGACTTATTGTCCTTTAATTGTTTTATCATAGCATGAGAAAATGAAGATAATATCTCATTATCCTCCAGATAATTATTCAGTAGTTCAATTAAATGTCTTTTTTCATCATTTGGATTTTCTCGATCAAGATATTGATAAATATGATTAATATTATCGATATTAAGTATGACCTTTTCAATTTCACCATTAGAATCTCTTAAAACCGTGATAAATTCCTTTTTTTCTAAATTATCAAGACTAAAATCAATATTATCACGATATAAATAAGAATCATCACTCCAGTAATTTTTGAATATTGAATCATTGTATTTTAAATATATTTGAATATTTCTTTCTGTTAGTTCTTTTGATACTTTACTTCTTTCATATTTGTCTATCAGTTTATTTAATATACTCTTATCGTACTGTTTCATTTTTAACCTCTTCTGCGACATATTTATAACTGCTTACTACAACAGTATTATTTGTTTTGATCAGGCCTAAAGTAGTATCAACATAAGGCAGAATATTTACCAGCCGTTGAGGGGGTACTGCGATTAGTAGCTGTATATTTAATTCGTCATAATATTTCATCATCGCTTCAATTCGAGACTCATCCATATTATTAAAAGCCTCGTCAAACATCACTACACAAGCACTTGAACGATTTCGTTTTTTTATGTCAAGCAATTGTTGAAATGATGAAGCGATAATCACATAAAATGGTGTCTGTGTTTCTCCGCCACTCTTTTCTCGATTTACTTTAGAGAAAAAATATACTTCACCATTCCTATTTGTTATTTTAATATCATAACTCATATATTTACGATAATCAGTATATTCTTGAATTCTTTTAACCTGCTTTTCTGTTTTATCTTCAGAGATTAGTGTATCGAATAAATTTCTTAAGAGAATAAGATTCTTTTGACTTAAAGTCTCTACTAATAAAGAGCGTGATTCATAGTCCTGATAGGAGTCTAAAATAATATAGTAATCCCTAAAATCAGGATCTTTACTAGCATCACAAGTAAAATAAAATATTTCTTCATCAGAACCAAATGGTTTACTTCTAAGTGCTCGGTTAAGATCATTAAATCCATTTTTTGCTTTTTCGATTTTATATCTTAACTGTGATAAAAAGTCCTCCTTAAATGATTTTTCACATAATTTAAGGGCGGTGTCAGCCTTATCTTGATACTCAATAATATTTCTATTTCTTATTTTTAATAAAAGTTCCAGAAATTCATTTAAATTATTGATATTTGCCAATAACTGTCCATTATCAAATTTAACTATAAAATTCTTCATTAATTCTATTATTTTATACTCTATTTCTTGCTGACTTTTTTCCGAACTATTTAATTCATTTCGTATTAAATCAAGAATTCGGTCGTATTTACTATGATAATTTTTAAATAATTCCGTTTTCTTTTCTTCTAAAGCTATTTGCAGATCACTTATGGAAGGAAGGTTATTAAATTCCTCAGTTATAGTTTTTAACTGATCTTGATATGTTTTTTGATTTTTAATCGCATCATTAATTTCATTATCGGATAATGTTATTTTACCAATTATATCATCTTTTTTTTGATTCAATATCTCTTTCTCATTCTTCAATTTCTCAATGAGCGCGCTTACTTCAAACCAAGCGTTATCCAGTTTTAAGGTTTTAAGTTCGTTTTCTCGATCAATTAAACCTTTGTTTAATGAATATTGATCAGCAAAATAATTAGGAATATTATATAAATCCATAATGTTTGATTGTTTGATTAATTCTAGCTTGCTTTCAAATTGTTTTTTACTTTCTAATAAATTATTTATTATATTGGTAAGTTCTTTATGAGACTTAATCGCATTTTCTAACTGTGTTTTTATAGCTTCTAAACCGATATAGGGTTTGGACCACACTTCCTGATTTATTTGCCGAGCTGTGTTATTGCGGTATGTCATCCCGGTTTCAGTAATAGATTGATTATGGTTTTTTAATTCATAAATGTCATTAACACAAATTACTTTCCCCATTAGCATATTAACAGCTTGTCGGGAATACTCATTTAATCCTGTGACCTTAGTAGCAAGTGAATTTTCTTCGGCTATATAACCAGTTAATTTATTTGTGTTTATCAATCCGACACCATGTATTCTTTTCTTAAACTTATGTTTATCATATATCTCTAATGCTTTATCAAAATATTTAGGTTCAACAATAATATCAAATCGTTGTGTATTAAGATATCCTTCCACCGCATTACGCCATTTCTCATTTTCAGGTTCTATTTTTAACAATTCACACAACGGGTTGACATTAATATCAGAATAATTGAACTCTAGCACTAATTCTTCTTTTAGAATATTCAAGAGTTTTTCCACATGTTCCGGATAGGTAAACTTATTTGATTTAAGTTTATCGATTTCTTTTTCCAATTGCTTGATTTCTGAGGCTTTTGAGGATAAATCCAGATTTATTTTATCGATATCAATTAAAATCTGTGTTCTTAACTGATCTAAGTTATTTTGGTGACTTTCAATATCTTCTAATAATAATGAAAAATCATCTTTATTTGCATGCTTAACACCCAAAAAATCGATTCCTAAATTTTTCGCTAATCTGCTTACCCTTTGAAGATTATCCATTAAACTATTTATTCGGTTATTAATATCCTTAATATTCTCTTTATCAATTTTAATCTGTTCTTCCAACTCATGTATTCTTTGTAAGATATCATTATTCTCTAATTTTCTGATTCCTGTTTCTACTTCATTAATTTGTCTATTGAATTCTGATTTTATCTCATTTAATTCCTGTATATTCTTTTTTGCGTTATTTTCCTTTATCATTTCATTTTCAATACTTTTTTTAATTGATTCCATTTTTATTTCGACTTCTAGATGTTTAAGGATATTGATGTTTGTCTTCACTTTATGTAATAAACTAGATTCATTTTCTAAAGGCAATAATGCATCTAATTTTTCTTTTTCTATCATTAACTGTTTACTGATTTCTCTATAACTATGAAAATTAGTTTTTAAAGCTTCAATATCAACATTATCCTCCGGTAAAAGAAAATCATAAACAAATTTATTGACATCATTTATTGGACTAAATGCTAGGGCTTTAGGAAGTAACTCAAAATATTTGTCATTAGAAAGTCCTAAGGTACTTTTTATCATCCCTTTAATCTCTGTAATTGTATCAAATGTCTTTATTATTTTACCTGATGAAGAAACTGATGCTTCAAATTGTTTTAAACCAAGTATTTTTTGATCTCTAATATAATAATTTTCTACAATAGGTGAATCAGAAATATGATAAAAAACCCCATGGTTCTTACGTAACGGGAGTTCAAAGACTACACCGATAACAAGATATTTATTGGTATTTTTATCATGAAATTCCAAGGCTATATGAGAAATTAGATTATCTCTGTCACGAAGATAAGTTTTACCTTCAATACCTATTTTCCCCTTTACATATGATTCAACCGTTCTTTTCGCAAAGGTGTTTGCTGCTTGATTAAATTTACCGGAAGCACCACTTAAAACGAAATTAATCGCATCAAGCAATGTCGACTTCCCATGCCCGTTTTCTCCAGTTATTAAGGTATTGTTTTTAATATCAATGGTGTGATTATCAAAGATATGCCAATTTATAAGTTTAATCTTCGTCAGAGTCTTCATCATCATCACCTCCGGTATTAAAGTCTTTAAGTACAGTTTCTAATCTATTCATGTCATCGATATTTACAACTCGTAATAATGACGGATAAATTACAATTTTTGTTTCATCGTTAAAAAGATTAGATGATATGTAATCAATTAAAGAAAAATTTTTAAATGTTCGCATCGTAGTTTGCAAATCTATTTTTGTAAGTTTTCCTTTAATTAAACCCGTTTTTTCTATCTCTTCATGTATTTCTCCGACGGAAACCATTATTTTATTTATTTGAGAGGCTTCCTTTGTCTTTTTTTGATAGATAAGTCTAAGTATAAGAAGCATTATAGTATCAATCTTTTTAAGTCTTACTCTATTTCGATTAGCTTCAGTCTGTAAAGCGATTACCTGGTCACCTTCATAATGATAAACATTATAATCCATTAGTAAAAAATAATTTTGAAATAAAGTAAGGTGACTTAATACAAAAAAGTAATCTTCCCTATCATTATCCTTTTGTTTTATTAAAAAGGTTTTGTTTAATAATTTATTTCCTATTCGAGAAAAAAGCTCTTTTTCAGAATCGGTAAGTCTTTGATATTGATTGGAAAATGTCAATCCTATATTATTTTTATCCGCCAAGTTTATCACCTCTCTTTATAATCCAGTAATCATAAAACTCAATATCATTTAATGTTATTTCGGGAGTTATCAATTCCGTTTTATAACACATATTATCATGATGAGCATATAGGTTAATTAATATTAATCTTGTCAAATCATCATAATTATTCAAACCTATACTTGATGCCTTAATTTTAATATTATCTTCTAATATTTTTTTCACATAATCATTTATTGTTTTCTTACTAAAACGATTGTCTCTAAATAGATTTGCTTTTACTTCGTTGACATACGACTCATCAATTTTTATTGGTTTTTCCACGTCTATTTCTTCAATTTTTTCATGATACACACGTGGTTTATACATTGATTCCGGGTCAATAGTCTCCATTCTATACAGGCTGAATACTTGATCATATATATTATCATCATCGACATCTTTCATTAATTTCAGTAAATTTTCAATTTTACCAATAACATCAAAATTCTCATTTAAGATAAACTTTAATTTGGCATTTGAGGATTTTACATAGCGAGAATTTCGAGTATCAATTAAATTAATTATTTCCTTTAATGATTCGATATTATCATAAATATAATTAATTTGATTCACTAGTTTTACTTCGATTAATTCATCATCTTCTTCAGTTAACTTAGTCAATCGATAATTCTCAATTAATTTAGTCATGCTCTCTTTTGACTGTAGTTCAATTAACTTATTTAAAATATTGTTTTTATATTTATTAGGGTTATCATTTAACTTTAAGTTACTAAATGCTTTACTTACTACATTTTCTTGATACTCACCCAATAATATTCTTAATAATTTTTCTGCATCCTCATCATTATCATTTAACAGGCTTGTGAGATATTTTTTGATATTTGTATTAAGTCCCCTTAATCGATTCATTAATATTTCAGTATTTTCATAAGCTTGTTCTAGTATAGATATGCCTTGACTATAATCAAAATATCTTAACAAGTTATCAATTACATATAAATAACCCGTATATTCCTTAGGAGTTGAATTATTACTTATATCCTCAAATGCTTTAATCATGATTAATGCATTGTCATCAAACTGTAGTTTAGTAGTATAATTTTCACCATCTTCTTCGACTAACCAACCGGTACGTTTAAAAAGATTAATTTTATTCAAAGCCTTCTCTCTGGCACTTGAGGATGTAATATCATTTCCCTCATCATCAATTATGTTATAATAATTATGATTATTAATATAATCAGATAAATAATTTACTAAATCTTCTTTATCAACATATGTTTCATGATTTCGCTTAAAATAATCGGAAATAACAACAATAATTTCAGCATTTATGCGTCGATTGTCTCCGGCAAAAACTTGAAAAAATTTATAATCAATTATATCAAATATATTTTTCATTTGTTACCTCCTTGCCAATATATTATAACATCTTTTAATTTAATTTCCCATGAAAAATTAAGGTAATAAATAGGAAAATGATTTATCTAATAAAAAAGTGACTAGAATTATATAAGCAATAATTCTAGTCATCTTTATTAATTAAACTTATTTATTTTTGATGGATCCATACTGTTTTCTCATATCAAACAACATATTGATAAAACTTGTATAATAAGGAATAAACTCATTATTATCAAGCATACTTAAGATTTCTTCTTTTGTCGCCCACTTAGCACTTTGAACCTCGTCATTAGGAATACTTAACTCTTTTAAGCAAACATCCTTATCTATTAAGTATACGTCATCAAATCCTCGATCAAAATTAACGGTAAACTTTGGACGAATCCCTTGTAAATTCAGCTTTATTCCGAGCTCTTCGAATAGCTCTCTTTCCGCTGCACTTTGACTGCTTTCACCTTGTATGGCACTACCACCTACCGTTATATCCCACAAATTTGGCCATCCTTCTTTAAATGGCTGTCTTTGTTGTATCAACATTTCACCTTTGGAATTAAATATGCATACATGGATTACTAAATGGTAATCACCATCTTTAAAACCCTCTCCTCTTACCATTGTTCTATCTTTCTTATTTCTTTGAATATCATAAATGTCCCACAATTCCATAAGTATCTATCTCCTTATTCGATAATCCGATTATCACTTAAAATTTCAGGCTTATTAATTATACTGTCCGCATCTGTTAATTCGCGTATTACTTTACATGGATTACCAGCGGCAAAACAATTACTAGGAATATCTCTTACAACAACACTTCCAGCACCAATCACACAATTATCGCCAATCGTCACGCCGGGACAAACAACAACATTAGCTCCAAACCAACAGTCATTCCCGATTTTAACTGGTTTCGCATAGCACATACGTCTTTCTATTCCATCTTTATCTAATATCTTACGCCGCTCTAAAGGCAACATTGGATGAATAGGTGTGACAATAGTCACATTAGGTCCAAAATTACAGTAATCGCCTATGGTAACATATGTATCATCTTGAATAGTTAAATTGAAATTACCAAAAAAGTGTTTGCCAATTTTAGTATGTTTACCATAATGAATATATATTGGTCCTTGTAAAAAACCATTTTCTCCAAACTCGGCAAATATCTCTGAAATTAACGCTTTTCTTTTTTCAATTTCATCTTCAAACGTCTTGTTGTACTCCGAGCATAAGTTATGTGTTTTAAGTTTAATTGCTTTTAGCTCTGGATTACCTGGTGAAAATAAGATTCCGGCAAATATCTTTTCTTCTTCTCTCATTTTAATCTCCTTTACTTAATATTAAATTAAATATGACTAATTATTCTTAATTTTTTGTGAACGATACCATTATATAATATTATTGTAAATAATAAAACAAATAAAGCTACAAAACTGTTAAAGAATTGTAGCTTTTAAAAAACCTCTATATTTTAAATTCTGAATATTAAAATTTCTGACCTTCTATGCTCCTTCGACCATATCTCTATTTTGATAACCAATATGGCCTAACACCATCATTACAATGCTAAGTACCATTATAATAATAAATTCTAGTACATTAAACTTTTCTATTGGCATTTTTGGAATCCAACTTAACACAGCAGTTTTGGAAAACCATTCCGGTAAATCTAATATTCCATCGAAATAGTTCAATGCAAAGCAATATCCCAGATAAGCGTATATTGTTTTACCCAACATAGGGAACCAACCTAAGAATAAGGCTGCTAAACCGATAAAAAACAATACGGCTGGTAAATAGTTATAACCTGCACCTATAAATTGTCCAATAGTCATCATGGAAGTGTCCCCCATAACAGATAGTGCCGTAACACCAAGGGTAGCAGAAGCTATTAAAATGCCAATTAATCCACAAACAACAGCAATTATTATATTTACCCAATACAACATAGCGCGGGTTACATTTGTCGCATATAGCTGACTTAAATGTAACCTTGCTTCTTCTGCGAAAAGTTTATTTACAATAACTATTGGTAAAATTGTGACTAAAGAAATCATGACCATCATAATGGTTGCGGTAAAAGTCTCTTCAATAGTAAAGCCTACTTGAGTAAACATTTCCTTCATAATATCATTACTATTTAGAAAAGTAGTCATATCTCCATAAATCGAACCATAAGCTGCACCCATGAATGCAAATCCAATAAACCAGCTAATTATTATACCTTTGTTAATTTTAATAAACAAACCCGGAACGGACAGTAAAGATTTTTTTGCTCTATCTCGTCCTTCTTTTGCGGATAAGTACCCTGCTCCAATATCTCGATTATTTTCTAGAGCGAAAGCAATACCTACTATAAGGATACAGAATAATACCGCAAATATTAGAGGAACCCCATTATTTTTGGTAAAAGGAAAAGTTAGATACGTCCAACCCATCGGATTAAACATAGATAGTTTATAATTAGACACATCAGTACTCGCACGTAGAATATAGAGTAATCCTATTACGCCTAGTGACGAACCGGTCGAACTAGAAGAAGTAGGCATAATCTGCGCCAAAACTAATGCTATAGCTCCTCCAATAATACCTGCCATACCTATTGAAACACCAAATAAAAGCGACCCTTTGGCATCAATCGTATCTACGCCAAAACTAATCATAACCGCAAAAATGAAAAGAGCTAATAAGATATTGATAAAAATTATTTCTGTTATGACAGCAAATGAATTAGCTTGTCGTCCGACTTGAAAGGAACGAATCTGTTCCGTGATTCCCAAATCTTCCTCCTTACGAGTATGACCTACAACATGTAAAACTGTCATAACCATCGCAAACAAACCACAAAATAGCAACATTTCATGGGTATACATAGCACCTAAAGTATACTCAGCAGCAGACTTAACAGGTGTAGGACCAACCATCGAAATCATAGCAGGATTTTTAAGGGTCTCATACATCCCCATTAAACCTTGGCCCTTACCGATTTCCACAAATGCTGGAAGAAAACCACCTGAAAATAAGCCTAGACCTAAAACCCAGATAATTATTTTTTTCCAATCACGTTTTAGATATAAATTAAATAATAAGCTCCAACGTGTAAATTTTTCATTCATATAATTTCCTCCGTTCAGAAAATAATCTTCATAGTGACGAATAAATAATTCTTC
>JAWLBU010000049.1:0-19138 GCA_041687555.1 Haloplasmataceae bacterium
CATCATCAAAAACAATAAAAGCTACCTGATAACTGCCCAATTTAGTATAATCCACACCGCTGTCATCAAGTCTTACTCTGTCGGTTAAATCCAACTCACCATCTGTTGCGCTATAGGTATTTTCATACTTTTCCAACGGATTGGCGGTATTTTGCAGAATATTAAATTCACTGACATTTAGGGTAATTTGTGGTTTTGCGGTATTAACCGTATCGGCCAAAACATAAACATGACTGATAATAGTGGTATAGTTGCCTGATTTATCCTGAACATAATATCCGACGTTATAGATACCCTCTTTTGTCAAATCAACACCTTGATTAAACACGATAAGATTTAACTTACTTGATTTATCATTATCCGTAACCTTAACTCCGTTAGTATAATCCTCCTCATCTAAGGAATTGTTTTTTTTGACAAAAAGCGGTTTTATTCCTTCAATTTTCGGACTTGTCGTATCAATTACCTTTATATCTAGTGTTGCGATATCAAAACGGACTTCATTTTCTCCCACAAGGAATAATACATAATATTTAACTTCATAATCGCCAACACTGTTAAAATCAACATTACCGTAATCGACCAATAATTCGTCGGGAGCAAGATCACCCAAATTAGTATATAATCTCAAGCCTTCCACAAAATTAATCGTCTCTGGGTTCGTGCCGGCTTCATATTCCGTCCGTATTTTATCCAACCCTTCAATCAACAGGTTTTCGATGGGTTCATCAGCCAAAACACTACTGTGATAAGTAAAAACAAATAGTAGTAATATACATAGATACATTAATTTTTTCAACTCTGACACCACCCTAATCAAAGATATACTGATAGATAATATATAATATCGCAATCGACAAGATACTTGAACCGATAAAACACTGTATAAAGACGAGCGCAGGATTCTTTCCTTTTATGATAACCGGTTCTTCTTCATCCAAATTATCATCAGTAGTTATATCAAGATGTTCGGTTATTTCTAAAGCTTTTTCTCGTTTTTCTTCTTCTTTTTCCAGTCGGTTCTTAAATACTACCTTATAAAAATCAGCTTCCGAAACGACTTCTTTTTCTAATTTTTCTTCAGCGGAATATTTATTTATGATATTTATAAATTGATCTTCTTCCTTAATTACTTCCTTTTCTTCAATCACATTAATAGCTTCCTGCTTTGACGAAGTAACCGTATCATACTTTTTGATAATATCCACAAACGCCTTATTATCATTCTTACCGGATATTTCATTAATAAACTTTTCCCAATCAAAATCAGTCGTAATTACATCCGTCTTGTTATCAACAAGCATTTTGCACACATCCTTAGCCTCTATATCCTTATACCGTTTACTAAGAATATAAAATTCTTCTATTTTTAGTTTTTTGGCATAACGATAATAACTCTTATGAAAATCATTTAGATTTTCACTTGATAAGGCTATTTGTGCACCCTTAACTGTTTGCTTATAGTATAAACCGGAAAATACCTTCCTTAATTCCTGTTCGCTGACTGACTCTTTGATGTAGGAAATAATCTCTGGTTTATTACCACTGCACGTTAGTTTATGTGCTTCCAAAAAATCACATAAATCTTTTTTTGTTGCCTTATTTAGATTAAACAAATAATCATCACATGTTAAGTAACCACTTCTGATCAAATTATTGATGGTATATTCGACATCTAAATGATATTCTTCCACCCAATATTTTGCCTTCTTCGCGCTTGTCGATTTATTATTTATGTACATCAGGAAAAACATTTCTTTAGGTGTCAATCCCACAGATAAATGATAATCCTCATCGAGTATAATAACTTTATGCGGAATAGGAAGAGTTAAATCGCTATGCCTAAAAGTATTATAAAATAATTTGATATCATTTTTTGTCATTTTTATGTTTGTTAGTTCAAAATATTCATTTATCTGGTCATAAATATGAATTATATCCTCTTTATTAGCGGAAAAAGTACGATAAAAAATAGGCACGGTATAATTTTCGTACTCTAAATTAATATTTATTATGAACATGTCTTCAAATTTCTTAAAACTAATTTTATAATAGAATTCCATCATAAATACCAATCCCATACTTTTATCGTTCACTTATAATATAAAAAAAGTAGTTTTTACTGCTTATAGTATATAATAAATTACTTTTATTTACAATAAATTACCTTTATTTACAATTTTTTATCAATTTACCTATCTTTTTCAAAAAAGATCAATTCATTTTCAATTATAAACTTATACAAATATTTTTTTATCCTACAAAGTATGATAAAATATTACTATTGAAAGGAAAGGAAAAGGTGTAAAAAGATGTCGGTACTGGATGCAAAAAAAGTTAAATTGGTGACTTTAGATGAACCTAGTTCAATTCATTCCGAAATGTATCGTTCAATAAAGACGAACCTTGACTATTCATCTATCGATAAAAAAATTCAAATTTTGAATATTACTTCTTCAGTAGCTAATGAAGCAAAAACAACAACGGCATGTAATATCGCAATTGTGACGGCTAACAAAGCAAAAAAGGTCCTATTAGTAGACCTTGATTTACGTAATCCTTCCGTACACAGGGCATTCAATATTAAGAATCATCACGGAATTACCGATATGTTGGTTGACTTTATAAAAAACGGGGAAAACATTAACATATATCAATATGCCAGATTAATAAATCATCCGAATATCCATAATGAATTATATTTAATTCCAACCGGTACTGAAGTAAGCAATACCTCTGAAATCCTAGGTTCTAAAAAAATAAAAGAATTATTTCAATATTTAAAACGCCATTTTGATGAAATCATCCTAGACAGTTCTCCTAGCGGAATCTTAAGTGACGGTGTAATAACCTCCACTTTGGCTGATGGCACAATATTTGTGGTTGAATCGGGTAAAACGAAAATAGAAATAGCACAAAAAACAGTGGAGCAATTAAATAATGTCGGCATTAAAATCCTTGGTGTCGTTTTAACCAAGGTACCGTATAAATTTAAGCGAACCGGTTATTATAACTACTATGGCAGTTATTACTTAAGAAAAGATGATACAAAAGAACGTTTTAAAATTCATATTGATTGAATAGGAGGTAGAATATGGAAGAAACCCAAGTTGAATCAACGATTAATTTGCAGGAATTATTTGGTTTATTATGGAAAAACATCATATTTATCGGGATAGTTACCCTGATAGCGACGGTTGGCACAGGATTATTCACTACCTATCTAATTACGGAAAAATATGAAAGTACGACACTGATTAGTGTGACAAAAGAAGATACCGATGAAACACCAAATGCATCATCGGATGTATTCCGGTATGGAACGGAACTGGCAAAACGCTATTCGATAATCGCAACCTCTAACAGTGTCTTAACTGAGGTTCATGATAAATTAAAAAGTGAACACAATTTAGAAATTAAAAAGAATATCATCAAAAACAGTGTTGAAGTCGTATCGGTTAATGAAACGGATATTTTGCGGATCACGGTAAAATATACCGATGCCGACACGGCACAGACAATTGCCGATTTAATTACTGATGTGAGTAAAAACATTTATCAAACAACATATGAGGATGCTGAAATAAAAATAATCGATCATGCTGAGGTAAATAATAACCCGGTAAGTCCTAATATTAACCTAAATATTATAATCGGTTTTGTCTTAGGGTTAATGATTGGAATCGGTATTGTCCTATTAAGAGAATTCCTAGATAGAACGATTAAGGATGAAAAGGATGTGGAAAAATACCTGAACCTGCCTGTTGTCGGTAATATTCCATTATTCGAGAAAAGCTATCTGAAATAAAAGAAGGCTGAAAAATTTTTCAGCCTATTTTTTATTCGCAAAGGTTTTATTCCAGTCTTCCATAAACTTTTCAATACCTTTATCGGTTAAAGGATGTTTAGTCATTTGAATGATTATTTTATAAGGTACGGTAGCGATATGGGCCCCCAATTTGGCCGCTTCGACAACATGCATCGGATGACGGATACTTGCGGCGATAATTTCCGTTTTAATATTATGAATGTCAAAAATCGTCACAATGTCATCAATTATACTATATCCGTCAGTTGATATGTCATCAAGTCGACCGACAAACGGCGATACATATGTTGCTCCGGCTAAACTAGCAAGCAGTGCCTGCGAAGGTGAAAAAATTAAGGTAACGTTTGTCTTGATATTTTCCTTCGACAAGACCTTCACTGCCTTTAAACCTTCCTCCGTCATCGGAATTTTTATAACGATGTTTTTATGTATCTTAGCTAACTCTCTTCCCTCTTTAATCATGCCCTCACTATCTAAACTCAACACTTCACAACTGATTGGTCCGTCAACTATTTCACAAATCTCCTCTATTACTCCCTTTAAATCTCTTCCTTCTTTGGCGATTAACGACGGATTTGTCGTTACCCCTTTTATTACTCCCAACTCATTTGCTTTTCTTATTTCTTCAACATTAGCCGTGTCAATAAATAATTTCATTGTTCCACTCCTTTATTACTTTTTTTTATATTATATCACAATCTTCTTATTATTAATAATAAAAAACAGATTATTTTCTTTTATAAAAATAATTGAAAATATTCCTAAATAAAAAAGTGTTAGTTTATAACACTTAAAAAAATAATTAATCAAGATTACTTAGTACATAATCTTGAAAAGCCCGGTACTTTTTCTTAAATTGTTTTAAGATATACTTCGGTAAATCCCCTATTTTATGCCCCAATGAGGTCTTATTTTCCGTATAAATATTGGTCGTTTTGATGATTGATTTAGATTGCAATCCTATTTTCGATGCAACTTCATCACGTATAACCACATCATATTTTTCTTCTACGGATGTGGAACTGATTACCACATAATTTATACTTTCATAATGAACAAAATCTTCATTTACACTTACAATTAAAACAGGTCTTGCTTTATACTTAGTATTATCATTTGTCAGTGGAACTAAAAAAGTCCATATTTCCCCAACTTTTACATCCGGCATTGCATTCACCCCATTTAATAGTTAAATATAATTTTACTATATTAATATGTTGTAATTTAGCGAAATAGTTGCCTTTACTTAAATTATCTAATATATCATATTAACAAAATGACAGGTGGTTAACAATTTTAGAAATTAATAAGAAAAAAAAAGACGACTAGAAGAATAAAATTATCTAGTCGCCTTTACCTTTTACAATATATTAACACTTAAGTTTACTTCAACATCATTGTGTAATTTTTCCTTATTTTCGTGTCCTTTTTCCTTACGCTCTATTTCTTTTCTTTTTCCGTTTTCCTCAATTTTATATTGATATGTCACATTTCCTAGTTCATCCACAATTTCATATATTTTTACATTTCCTTTTACTTCACCGATTTTATATTCAAATTTATACATTGTTTTTCCATCTTCTATTTCTTTTTTAAAATTATAGACACTTTCTTCTTCATCAGATTTCAATCTTAATTCAACCTTAGTCTCGTCATCTTCTTCATGAAATTTAATCTGTGATTTATTTTCAACTCCATCAATTCTTGTTTCAATTTCAAATTTCTGCGTTCCACTTTCTTCTTTTATTTGCACACGTACATAATTCTCTTTTTTATTAAAATCCGCTGTCTTGAACCAAGTTTTAGTTTCATTTTCCTCAATTTCATTAGCGCCAACTAATTCATATTCTACTCCATCAATAATCAAGAGACCGCGTAATTTAAATTCTTCTTTATCATCTAAATCTACTTCATCTTTGTCATCATCTTCTTCTTTATCTACATCTTCATCATTGTCATCATCATCTTCATTATTATTTTCCGTTGTTGAACTCATATTATTTAAATTAGTTGTATCAGTATCATCTGTTAAGTCATCTACAAAAGAATAATAAATAACATATGACACATCATCAACAGTGTATGTTACTTCAAAATCGTAACCTTCTTTAGTTGAAGCAGATTGCTTGACATCAATAGCTGAATCATATCCTTTTTCCATAAATACTTTCAGTTTATTAAAGTAGATATTTACTTCCTCTATTTCTGAATCTATTTGAAATCCATCAGAAGTTTCTGTAGTTGATGTTAAAAAAACAACATTAACATTATTCTTTTCATTTAGTGCCATACCTTCTATATCAGGTGTTGTGTCTAAAAAGCCACTAGCCAAGAATGTTGAAAAACCTAAGGATTGTGAACCTGATAATTCAATCTCTTGATTAATATTTTCAGAAATACCCTTGAAACTTGTACATCCTGCCAAAACAAAAATTATGAATAACATGGATACTATTCCTATTTTCTTCATTTTTTATCCTCCCATATTTTATTTGATTTCATATATTAAACAAATCATAATCAATATTTTGACAGTAAAAATACAATTAACCATTAATTTTGCGATATTTTATCAAGGTATTCCGTAAATAATTTCTTTACTTTATCACTGCTTAAAAATGGTAGTATCACAGTTTCATCGATGTCTGTTATCTCTTTATTTATTACCTTATTATATAAATCCTCAATACTATCCTCGTCTAGAAAAGGTAATAAGCTAATTATGTCGATGTCATATTCTTTTGTCAGAAACTTTTGATATAAATTATTTATCTGCTCTTTATCCAAAAATGGAACAACATGTATTAATTCAATGTCTGAGCATTTCTTATTTAATATTGCGGTAACTAATTTTTCCTTACTTTCACCATCTAAAAAGGGTAACATTTTTTTAATATCCATCCTTAACCTCCAATAATGATTTTTCATATTGACTAAGTTGATGATAAATACTAGATATCTTAACCATAATCTGTTTTTCCTTGATAGCTTTTATGATTTGTTTTCGTTCAATATTATTTAAATATGGCAATAATGTTGATATATCAACAGGTAAATTATTGTTTATGATATGGTTTAAGACAATACTTCTTTCCTCATTATTTAATAAATATAATATTTCCTCTAATCTGACATCGATTTTTTGTCTTATCAATTGATTAACAACATAGCTTCTAGGATAATTTTCCAATAAATATTTAAAATCATAATTCATAGGTTTATTACCGGTAATTAAGTCATCGATGGAAATTGCGAATAATTTGGTTATGGCCACCATTATATCAATATTCGGTATGGATTTTCCATTTTCCCATTTCGACACGGCTTGATGCGTGACAAATAATTTGTCAGCAAGTTCATACTGTGTCATATTATGCAATTCCCGTAATTCGGATATATATTTTCCGATTGCAGTTAAATCCAACATCTTATCAGCTCCTTAGTCTAATCTCATTTTAACATAGATATAATGATTAGCAAGCAACTGATAGTTGAAAAAATCGCACCAACTTTCGGTGCGATTTAATTATTTAGTCAATAATTCGATTATATCTGCTTTGCGAGCTCCGCTAGGAATCGTAATATTACGTTCTTTAGCGATTTCTTTTAATTGAGCAACAGTTAATTTATTTAAATCAACTTCTTCTTCGACTTTCTTTTCTTCTGCTTTAGGTTCTGCGACTTTTTCAACTTTCTTTTCTTCTACTTTAGGTTCTGCAACTTTTTCAACTTTCTTTACTTCTTTTTTAGGTTCTTCTGCTTTTTCTACAGGTTTTGTTTCTGCTTTTACTACTTTCTTTTCCTTTTTAGGTTCTTTAGCTTCAACTACAGTTGTGACTTGATATTTATTAGGATTTATTAAAGCATCCTTAGCAATCTCTACTAATTGATTAAATCCGTTTAAATCATTAACGGCCAAATCAGAAAGCATTTTACGGTTTACATCAATGTGCGCAAGTTTTAAACCATGCATAAATTTTGAATATGACATTTTCTGCATACGGCAAGCAGCATTGATACGAGTGATCCATAATTTACGGAAATTACGTTTAGTTTGCTTACGGTCACGATAAGCATAAGATAATGATTTCATGACCTGTTCATGAGCAGTTTTATATAAAATGTGTTTAGAACCAAAATAACCTTTTGCTAATTTTAACGTACGTTTACGACGTCTTCTTGTTACATACCCACCTTTAACACGTGGCATAGTAAAACCTCCTTAAATAATATCCTGTTAAATTAATCCATATAAACTAATAAATCTTTAATACGTTTATAATCTGAGTTAGATACAACCGTACCTTTTCTTAAATGACGTTTTTGTTTCGTCGTTTTTCTTGGAGCTAAATGTGAAGTATAAGCATGATGACGCGTTAACTTCCCTGTACCTGTACGTTTTAGACGTTTAGCTGCTCCTCGGTGCGTTTTCATTTTTGGCATAATTATTCAACTCCTTATATAATTTTTACACTTTCTTTTTATCAATCGGTGCTAAAGTAATAGAAATCTGCCTATTCTCTAATCTTGTTTCTCCTTCAACTTTAGCGATATCTTCACATGCCGAAGCAAATTCAACCAATACTTTCTTGCCTTGCTCAGTGTAAGTAATCATACGACCTCTGAATCGAACCGAAACTAGTACCTTAGCACCCTTTTCAATAAACTTACGCGCATTACGTAACTTTGTTTCAAAGTCATGCTTATCAATTACAGGTGTCATGCGAATTTCTTTCACTTCAATAATTTTTTGATTCTTCTTTGCTTCTCGTTCATGACGTTGTTGCTCATAACGATATTTCCCATAATTCATGATCCGGCAAACCGGCGGTTTAGCCATTGGCGCAACACATACTAAATCCAAATCTTTCTCCCGAGCTTTACGTTGTGCATCACGACTAGACATCATGCCTAACTGTTCACCATCAACATCAATTAAGCGAACTTCTTTGAATCTTATAGCCTCATTGACTAAAGCTTCATTATTATCCTTACGGACACCTTGGTTATTTGTGCTGATAAAGAAACACCTCCAAAATTTTTAAAAACAAAAAGTGAGTACCTAAGTACCCACTATTATACACAAATATACTATTCATATATCTTATGTGACATCAACCTATCGACTTAAATCAATCAGGTGAGAAGCGGGTACTTCTACTTTCCACAAATCAACATTATTATTATACGTGTTTAGAAACTATTTGTCAATGCCTTTTTAAATAACTTTTCTCATATTCCTATTATACTATAATATTCATAAAAAAATACAAATATATTATAATATTTCTTTTTTAAAAAATACATTTTATTTAAAATAATACAATAATTTGAGATAATTCTGTATTTATTATTATTTATTACATAATATTATACCAATAATTACATACAATTGAGATTTTACCTCAAGAAATATTGATTTTTCTCTTTAATAAACATATAATAATATTAGTAGTAAAAAAGGAAAGTGATTATGATGCTATTACAGTTTAATTTTAAAAATTTTAAATCCTTTAGGGACGAAGTATCTCTAGATTTAACCGCAACGAAAATTACGGAAAATGCTAATCATGTTGTCAATTTAGGTAACACAAAACTTTTAAAAATTGCGGCTATTTATGGTGCTAATGCTAGCGGAAAATCTAATATTTTCCAAGCATTTGACTATATGACTTATTATGTCTTAAATTCTTTTATGTTTGGAGGTGAAAACACTAAGATTCAAAAAAATGAATATAGCATTCCCAAAGTCAAACCATTTTTATTTGATACATCTAGCAAAAATACCGAATCATTGTTTGAAGTATTTTTTATAGACAATTCCGATAACAAAACTTATCAATATGGCTTCACACTTAATCAAGAAGAAGTTTTAGAAGAATGGTTATATTATAAAACAAAGTCAGGAAGGAATTTTAAAACTATTTTTTATAGAAAAAAAGGAGAAAAAACTGATTTTTCCGGTCTACCAGAAAATGTCTCTAATAACATTAGCGTTTCTTTAGAAAAAGAATCGCTTATTGTCTCTCTTGGGGCAAAATTAAAAATAGCTAAATTAAAGATAATACGTGATTGGTTCTTAAAAAATGAATTAGTAGATTTTGGTGATCCGGCGGAAAGTTACTATAGATCAAGAGTCTTACCAAATAGATTTGTCGAAGACAAAAATATTCAAGACAACGTGATTCACTACTTTGCTTCATTTGATGAAAGTATCAATGGAATAAAAATTAATAAAAAAGTAGGAAATGAGGATAAGGATCAAGAAAGCTATGAGGTTGATACATTACATAAGATTATAGATAAAAATGAGCATGCATCGCTTCCTCTAGCAGATGAATCGAGTGGAACTTTAAAAATGTTTACTTTATATCAACCAATTAAAGATGCATTACAATATGGTAGTATATTGTTTATAGATGAGTTAAATTCACGTTTACATCCTCTGCTTGTCCGTAACATAATTATGACATTCGCAAACCCTGAACTAAATAAAAACAATGCACAGTTATTCTTTACTACTCATGATGTTTGGCAATTATCAGATAATCTTTTAAGAAGAGATGAAATTTGGTTTACTGACAAAAATATAGATGGGGTGTCGTCGTTATATTCATTAGCTGAGTTTGTTAGTGAAGAGGGAAACAAAATACGTAAAGATGAAGTATTTTTAAAAAACTATGTTATTGGTAAGTATGGTGCGATTCCAAAATTAAAAGAATTAAATATATTAATAGGAGAGTAATAATGTGAATGGTAGGGATAGTAGAAAGGGTGCTATAAAGGATAGAAATAAAAAATATCAGACTCGTATTCCTGATTTAGGGTATTATTTGATTGTCACAGATACATTAAAAACTACGATACATATGTTACTTGAAGAAATTAATAACAAAATATCAAGATAATAAATATGAATATTGAAGTAAGGAAAAAGGAGCTGTTTAAAAGCAGCTCCTATTTTTTATTATGATCGACTTTATTCTTGATTTCTTCTTGTAATAGATTGACAAAATCAGTTAATGATACTGTTTCTGATTTCTGCTCACCGTATCTACGGAAGGTTACTTCTTTGTTGTCTTTTTCCTTATCTCCTAAAACAATTGAATAAGGTACTTTTTTCATTTGTGATTCACGGATTTTGTAACCTACTTTTTCTTCCCTACCGTCAAGATTAACTCTGATATTATTATTTAATAATAAGCCTTTAACCTCTTTGGCATATTCTAAATGGAATTCGTTGTTAACAGGAATAATATCCACCTGTATAGGAGCAAGCCATAATGGGAAAGCTCCGGCATAATGTTCAATTAAGATACCGATGAAACGTTCCAAAGAACCATATATAGCGCGATGCAACATGACAGGTCGTTTCTTTTCCCCATCGGCATCAACGAAGGTTAAATCAAACCGTTCAGGTAAATTCATATCTAATTGAATTGTACCGCATTGCCAAATTCTTCCTAATGAGTCACGTAATTTAAAGTCCAGTTTCGGACCATAGAATGCACCGTCACCTTCATTAATAATAAAGGTTTTTCCGATTTTTCTGCAGGCTTCGGCCAAAGCCTTCTCAGCTTTATCCCATAACGCAATTGTGCCGATATATTTATCCAGTGGCCTAGTTGAAAGTTCAATGTGATAATTTAAGCCAAATACGGAATAAATATACTCAAATAATTTAATCAGATTACCTACTTCGTCAATGATTTGATCCTCTCTTAAGTAGATATGAGCATCATCCTGTGTAAAATTACGGACTCTGAATAATCCCGCTAAGGCACCACTTGCCTCATGACGATGAACTAATCCTAATTCACCGACACGAAGAGGAAAATCCTTATATGAATGCAAAGTATGTTTATATACTAAGATTCCACCGGGACAATTCATCGGTTTAATCGCAAATTCTGTTTCATCTATCTCGGATGTATACATATTCTCGCGATAATTAAACCAGTGTCCCGATACTTCCCATAATTCTTTATTTAACATCACTGGAGTCTGGATAAATTGATAACCTTCCTTAGCATGAGTCTGATACCAGAAGTTTTCTAATTGCTGACGCAGTAACATTCCGTTAGGTAACCAGAATGGGAACCCTGGACCATATTCGCTAATCATAAAGAGTTCCAGTTCCTTACCTAATTTACGATGGTCACGTTTTTTTGCTTCCTCGATCATTAATAAGTGGTTATCCAATTCTTCTTTTTTAAAGAAAGATATTCCATAAATACGTTGAAGCATCTTATTTTTGGCATCACCTTTATAATAAGCACCGGCTACCTTTAGTAATTTGAACGCCTTAATCTCTCCGGTACTTCCTAAATGTGGTCCTCTGCATAAATCAATAAAATCAGCCTGCTTGTAAGCAGTAATTATCTCACTTGCCTCCAAATTCTCGATTAAATCCAGCTTATACGGATCATTTTTAAATAGGTCTAAAGCTTCTTGTTTGGATAATTCCATTCTTTCAATCTTTACATTTTCTTTAACAATCTGTTTCATTTCATTTTCAATTTTCAGTAAATCCTCTTCATTTAGAGAATCCTCACCCAAATCAATATCATAGTAAAAACCTTCCTCAACAACCGGCCCAACCCAGAATAAAGCTTTAGGATATAAACGTTTAACAGCGTGAGCTAATAAATGTGCCGTCGAATGATTTAAGATTTCATATGCTTCCTTATCATCTACTGTGATAAGTTTAATTTCACTATCATTACCAATCGGACGGTTAATATCATACAACACACCGTTAACATATCCGGCTAGGCTTTTTTTCCGTAAGCTTGGTGATATTGACAAAGCAATCTCACTTAATGTGACTAAGTTGTTAAACTCTTTAATATTTCCATCAGGAAAAGTTATTTTAATCATCTTTTTACCTCCATTTAAAACACTTTTATTTTATCAAACAAATAACTAAGACCTATATACACTACAAATACGATTATCCAAGCAACCACATAGTTTACAAAGCGCTGCATTCTAAGCGAAACCTTTGACTCTTTATTTTCTAAATTATAGGTGATCATATATGCGATACCAAAGGATAAACCTAAAGCGTCCCAAACATTTCTCGGTATAATGGGAAACATTGGTTCAATAAAGAATATCGCCACATTGGTCACAAATAAAATGATTAAACCTATTAAAAATATCTTCCATGTTTTCATATATTTCCTCCAAATAAAAAAGCAACTCATCCAAAGGACGAATTGCTCGTGGTGCCACCTTAATTCATAATCAAAAAAAGATAATTATCATCTTTTTAATTATCTCTGAGTTTTAACGCTACAAGCGGGAATTTCTTTCGAATCCGGTTCAAAGGTAGTAACAAATAAACCTACATAGAAATCTCTCAGCTCTGATTTCATCTCTGTAATGCTTAATTTATTTGTCATGTCCTTATCATCACTTTTTTTTATTACACTCGATTATATCTCTTATTATCCCAAAAATCAAGACTATTATGTCTTAATAACGATAATTTTTTCCGGTCAGGGTTATTTCATCCGCTAAAGCCCTGATTCTGTCACCGATTCTTTCCGCTTTTAATACGCTTACTACATTATCATTAGTTGTTGAGTAATCAGTAATCAATTCCTTCATCGTTTTATTTGAGGAAAAGAATGTCGGTAATTCCTCAAGCATCCGGTACTGTAAAATCGGCCCCAGGATTTCATCCCTGACCCATTGGGTATTCATTTCGGAGCCGATATCATCTAAGATTAAGACCTGGACATTCTTAATCTCACTGATTAATTCTTCAAAATAATTATTCCCCATCGCACTTTTTAATTCGCGAATCATATCTGGATAGTAAACAAGAGCTACCTGAATATGCCTCTTGGCTAAGGCATTGGCCATTGCGGCAAGTAAATATGTTTTCCCCACGCCGAAGGCACCCGTTAAATATGCTCCACGCTGATATTTGTCAATTGTATAGGTTTTCGCAAATGTCGCCAATCTTTTTACCGCATTATTTCTCCCTGAATCCAGTTCGATATCATCTAAACTTGCCTGCAAAATCTTTTTCGGCATAAAAAATGAACGGAGATGACGACTGATTTCTATTTGGGCAGCATAGGCCATTTGATGTTTACACGGTGCATACTGTAAATGAATATATGATCCCATATCTTTTAAAATCGGTTTAAAACCTTGGTTTATCTGAGGGCATTCATCAAGACCGCTGCAAGACTCACATAAATCATAATTTTCCACAAACTGCAAAAGATTCATCAAACTATTATTAACTTTATCTTCTGTTAACAGAATATGATTATTCTTACAATATGCTAATAATCTCTGATTGTTTACTACTTTTTGTTTAATTGCTTCTACCTTTTGATTAATCGTATCATCAATCGAAATCAACTTCCCTAATTCCTTCATCATATCACCTATCATTTAAATGATTCGAGTAACTTCTTTAATTCGTCAATATCAACGGATTCCTCGGGCTCTTTGTTAGTTTGTAAATCACGATACTGTTGATGTTCTTTCATCCATTCAGACTCTATTTCAATGCGTTTAGGCTTACCATACTGATATGTCGGAGCCACTTCTCCCCGTTTAACGTATTCTTTTTCTTTGTTGGTGATTTTTTCAACCATTTCCATTGCCTGTTCCGCGGTATTAATATGATTAAAAGTCCAGCTTGATGCGATTGCTTTGGCATATTCCAGTGGTAATCGACCATCATTACGAACGCGGACAAATTCGATTAACACATTAATTACTTCTCCCGGTAATTTATACTCCTCATAAATGGTATTAACGACATCAATCATACTACTTGGTACCTCGGTATTTCCCTGTAAAAAACTTAACCATTCAATAGGTGTTTTCGTTTTATAATTTTTTAAAGCTTTTTCTTTATTGGTCAATCTTTTTTTATTGACAAGCGCCGAAAAATCCTTTTCCGTCATTGAAGGATGCATTTCATTCAGGGCGTTATGTTTTGTCTTTAAACGCTTATAATAATCACGGCAGGTAGCATGCAATTCGTCCAAGTCAAGTTCATTATCTTTAATGCAGGTAAGCACTATTTTACTCATCATTTCGGCGTCAAACTGATACAATGCCGCTTCCTTAACGATTGCCGTTATTGTCTCCTGAGGTAAACTATCAGTGTTCACAAACTGTCTACTTACATAATGGGAAAATAACTCAAAATCAAAATCATAATTTAAAGGTACACTGAAGTGATTAATTGTTGTCGTAACATATTCCTTATCATTCTGATCTATCGAGTCTACATTATCAATAACTTGGTAAATATCATTAAAACTGGTCGTTATGTTGACTAATGATTTTTCAATCGGCCGCACAATGAATTTTTTCTCCAAATATTCATACATATTATCTCCGACCTGATACAATAAATGAATATTGAGATTGCTGTCTTTAAAAAACTGCTTTGCGGTCAATGGTTGTAAAAGCTCATAAAGATAATAACCCTCAAGCTGATGATAATAAACATTTAATAAGCCAATGGCCTCTAATTTCTGTCTTATCTGCACAAACTTTTTTAAATTCCAATTAAAAAAGGTCAATAACTGCCGATGGGACAGAATTAAATCACCCTTCTCGATTTCCACCATACTCCAGAGCATAAAATAAAGAGAAGTTGCATCAAGCCCCATAATCGGTTGATACAACAATGATACGACATTTTTATGATAATTTCCCAAAAATGATTTACTGTATAATTTAACCTTATCGTTTACATGGATTGTTAATTCCATAACCTCACTCCCTAATAGGCTTGGGTACCGACTCCTACTACAGGTAATTCCTTATCAAGGAATTCATAAACAGCTTTAATTAATTTATGTGGTTTATAGCCGGCAATAAGGTTATAAACACTTACTTTGATATCCACGCTGGAATTTAAGACCTGTGATTTTCTAATCGAAAAAATCATATGAAATGACGATGCTTCCACGAATATCTCACCATAATTATCATCAATATTAACTACTTTATAATTATTACGTTTTAAATAATTTATTACTGTTTCTTTCGTTTTTTGATATTCACTACGATAATAATGCGTCCTTAAAAGAGGATTATTATGTCTGTCACTAGTTTCCACATCACGAATAAAAAAATCAAAAAATCCCATTTTTGTCACCTCTAAAATATATCTTATCTTATATTTTACATTATAATCTAATATTTCTCAAATTTTATTCAGATTTTTTTAAAAAAAACGAAAAAATCGCAAATATGCGATCTTATTTTCCATATATTTTATCTAAAAATGCTTGAAACGCCCTTTTCGTTTCTAAAAGCGAATTAGAATTATCGATTACATAATCGGCTAGTTTAACTTTTTCAGATAAACTTAATTGTGATTCGATTCTTACTCTTGCTTGGTCATAGGATAAATTATCCCGTTTCATCAATCGTTCATATTGGACTTTTTCTTCCGCATATACAACAACAGTTATATCACACAAGTCATCAAACCCGCTTTCAAAAAGTAAAGGCACATCGATAACGACTATTTTATATCCTAACTGATAATATTTTTTGATTTCTTTTACCGTAATCTTCTTTACTTCAGGATGAACAATACTGTTTAACTTCGCTCTTTTAGCTTCATCATTAAAAATGATGTCCGCCAGTTTTTTTCGGTTTAACTGTCCTGATTCCAAAATTACTTCTTCACCGAATGTCTCAACGATTTTAAGATAAGCCGGTTCATTTATCTCAACAACACTTCTAGCGATTAAATCACAATCAATTACCGGTATGCCAACTTCCAAAAACAATTTTTTCACAGTACTTTTACCGGTTGCTATGCCACCTGTTAATCCAATAATCATCGGTATCCTCCAATTATTTAAATACATAACAGTTTTACTACACTAAAGTCTGTTTGTCAACGATTAATCCAATTTTTGGCATCCGGGACAAAAATAAGTTCCCCGCCCGCCGACAGTAATTTTATTAATAACGGTACCGCAAACATCACATAATTCGCCTTTTCGCTGATGAATATGCAGTTCATTCTGAAAACGACCCGTGATATTATCATCACTATAATAAGAACGGATTGTAGTCCCGCCTAATTTAATCGCCTTTTCCAAAACAATTTTACTAAACTCAATAATTTTTCTTATTTCCTCATCACTTAAGGAACTAGCGATTCTCTCGGGATGGATTTTCGCTAAAAATAAAACCTCGTTGACATAAATATTACCCAACCCGGCAACAATCGTTTGATCAAGCAAATTATTTTTAATTACCCGATTATTATTTAATTTACTTTTTAGATAATGTAGGTCAAAACGGGAATCAAATGGTTCTAATCCAAGCTTATTAAGCGGTTCACCCATATATACTTCATCTATTTTTTTTAAATGCATCGTGCCAAACTTTCTCACATCATTATATCTTAACTGCGATAAATCGGAAAAATGAAAAATAATATGCGAATGCTTTTCTATTTCATCATCTTTATTACGATATAAATATTTACCTTCCATGCGTAAATGCGAGATTAAATAATAATCATCCAATTTAAACAACAAATATTTGCCCAATCGTTCAATTTCCCATATTTTTTGGTTAATTATTTTGGTTTTAAAATCCTCAAGATTAGTTTTTATTATTTTATCATAAATAATATCAACACCGGTAATTGTCTTATTTAATACCTTTCTTCTTAATGTTTGCCTTACTGTTTCTACTTCAGGTAATTCTGGCATAATCCCACCCACTTTCATCTTAATTATAAAGAATAATTACTTATTATTCAATTAACATGATTTGGAAATAAAAAATCAACCACATCAAATGTGGTTGAATTTATTATAAATTACCCTTTTTTTTACGTATAAAGTATAAGGTCCCGCTGGCACCTACAACAACTACCCCTAGAATGACGGATACCCATAACACCAAATTACTTTTTTCTGCTTTAACAACTTTCAGCTGGAAATTGTATCTGAATTCATTACCGCTTTTATCCTTGGCAATCGCTACTAAATCATATTCACCTATTTCATCGATTGAATAATGTCCTGATATTTTTAATTCGATATCATCTTCATCATCATAGTTATCTTCAACAGTAAAATACTTGAATGGATTAAAATAGTCCCCTTTTTCTATAGTTATTTTTTTAGCACCGGTAATGGTTGGTTTTTCCGTATCCACTATATTGATTGTGACTGTTTTTGTTTCTTCAATATTATAATATTTTACCGTGAATGTCACATTATAGCTACCTATTACATCATATTCAACATCATCGGTATCGAAGAAAATCTCTACATCATTTTTGTATTCATCATAAACAGTAATATAAGTGTTATAGTCAGGTTCATCCTGATTTACCTCATAGGTGATATTGGATAGACCCTTTATCAGTAATAATTCACTTTCAATAATATGAACCTCGACAGTTACTTCGGTTAAATTATCGCTGGAATCTGCAACACTGAACTTTGCCTCATATTTACCTACAGCAGTACTGTCAATATTACTTATGTCAATTGTGATATCATCCGTTACATCACCGTCTTTATTGTCCGTAGCAGTCACATCGGTTAAGAAATCATCAGCAGTGATATCAGAATCCTTTATAAAAAAATATTTTTCATGATAACCATTTAATTCAGGATTTATAATATCTTCTTTAACTACGACTCTTAATTTTTCCTGATCAACTTTACCACCATAACCTACCATATAGCCAACTTCGTAATTGCCCGGTATATTTACGTTGACAGTGTCGGTAACGTTTACCTGCACAATATTTGTGATATCGGTGTTACAGTCATCAACTACCTTTACAAAATCTTCATAATTTGGTTCTTCCCCGTTTAGTTCAACTTTAATCTCATCTTGTAGTAAGATGATATTAACGCCGCCACAGTCTTTAGCGTTAACATTGAACCCATGAATCATATACACCAAAACTAAGACACATAACATTACTAATGCTTGAAATATCTTTTTCATGATGACCTCCTGTTAATTAGTAATGCATTAGTCTATATTACGTAATACATCTAATGATTCCACTAGACAGTATAATGATACACTAAGATAAAATAAAAAAATGACATATCCTGTCATTAAAATTTGCCTTACATTATTTTAGTAATTTGGGTTGTGTTATATTGTCTATTTATTGTATAAAAACATAAATGCAAGAATGAAATTGTAGAAAAATGTAACACATATATCGAGTAGGAGGTAAATAATTATTTTATTTACCGACCTCTCACACCACCGTACGTACCGTTCGGTATACGGCGGTTCATTTAAGTTGTAAGCGAGATA